>NZ_LJQT01000458.1:0-8733 GCF_001400515.1 Pseudomonas meliae
GTTTTTTGCTATCAAGCTGGGCCAGAGTAGGGTGACTTGTCGCCCGGATCGGGGCCAGCCATCAAGCCAACGGCGCGATAGGCCTTTTCGGTTTGATAGCAATCGGGCGTGGCCAGCTTCAAGATCAGGTCACATTCTGATAGCAAATCAAGTTAGTTTGTTTGTTTGTTTATTAGTTTGTTTGTTAGTTTGTTGTGGTACACTGGCACTTCACTCTTGGAGGGTTTTGTCATGCGTCCTGCGGATTTCTCGTCTGAACAGATCATTGAGGCCGGTAAGGCACTGCAAAGTGCTGGTCGGGCGATTACCGGTTTCGCCCTGCGCAAGGAGGTCGGTGGTGGCAACCCTAACCGGCTGAAACAGGTTTGGGATGAGCATGCAGCCAGTCACGTGGTGGCAGAGTCAGAGCCCGTTGCAGAACTTCCTGTCGAGGTGGCACAGGAGCTTGCCCAAGTCTCTGAGGCGTTGGTAGCGCGTTTGGCTTCTATGGCGTTAGGGATTAATGATCGCGCTGTGAAGGCCAGTGACCGGCGTGCTGCTGAAGTCGTGCGCGCTGCGGGTGAGCAGCGCGATCAGGCTGACAGAGAGCTTGTGGACGCAGCTCAAACGGTTGAGGACCTGGAACAGCAGCTTGATAGCCTTCAAGAGTCTCGCGACCTGCTAGTGATCGAGCTTGAAAAGGTCAGGACTGCCAAGCAGGAGCAGGCTGTAGAGCTTGCCCAGGTGCGCGAGCGGTTAACTGCGGTTGAGAAAGCTGCCAAGGAGGCAGCTGCAACCGCGAGCGCACAGGTCAAGTTGCTCCAAGGTCAGTTGGAGGAGCAGCGTCGGTCTGAGCAAATGGCCAGAGAGCGTGAGGCCCAGGCAACTGGTGCGCTGCACCAGATGGAAAAGCAGCATTTGGTCGACGCTGAAGTCTGCCAAGAGTTGCGAACAGAGGTACGCGCATTGTCTGCCGCGCTCGCTGAGACTAACGCGGTCAGTGATGGGCGCGCTCACGATCTGACGCAAGCGAAGGCCGATGTGAAGGCTATGCGAGAAGAGCTAAAGGCCGCTCACGATGCCCAGGCCAACGGCCTTGGCCGTGAACAAGCTGCCCTAGCGCAGATAAAGGCACTTCAAGATGCGCTGAGTGAGGCTGTGAAAGCGCCGGTGAAGCGACCGCAGAAACCAGCTGCGAAAACGAGCAAAGCAAAGGCACAATTGCCAGGTAACGAAGCGAAAGGGGATTGATCATGACTGTAATGCATCAGTGTGACCGTTGCGGCCATCAGGGGCGCGTGATTGAACTGGTCGATGGCTATTTGTGCGAATGCTGTGATCAGCAGCTTGAGGCGCATCGGCGTACAGAGGAAGCATGCAATGAATGCGGCCTGTCTGGCGTGACCTCTACTGGACTGTGCTACGCGTGCGAGAACTCGACCAAAGACGAAATCAGCCTACACGGAACTTCTCTTCAAACATGACGCTTCTGAGCCAATTCAGGGCTACCAGCTCACCTCCGACGTTATTGTGCCAAGCTGTCTGTGTCGTCTGATACAGGCTATCAATCTCCTTGAGCTTGGTCCGGTAGCGTTGGACTTCCAGAATCAGCCTGCGTATGTCGTCGTTAGGGTATCGCGTCCAAAACGTCCGGAGCTCAGTCAGGGTCACAGGTTCGAAAGGAGGCAGAGTGGACGGCGGTGATGATCTGGCCATGATGCACCTATCTGTATATAGATACAGTATTCTGGCACGCTGCTTGATGCGTAGTCCACCTGATAGCATTTCGCGCTGACCAGCTGCGATACCAGGTGCAGATTTGATAGCAAAAGTCGTAGACATATAGGATCTTTGATCCTATAATTTCCGTGAGCTCCGGGCACTTCGTCCGGTTCGGTCGGAGGTCTTTAAATGGCTGGTGATACTGATACTACTGACACAACGACTCTAACTTTGCGTGGAACCCCGTTCGCGCTGATTAATGCTGCTAAGCGCCTAACTGGCGAGACGACAGGCAATAAGGCGTTCTTGGCTGCCGTTGTCCAGTTGGATCGTCTCACTGATGAAATAGCCGATGAGCGTGCCGAGAATAAGCGGCTTCGTGAAAACTTACGTCGCTCGCAATCACTTATACATCAGCTTAACTCTGTGTGTATTCAAGTGTCCGAGCTGGCAGGGCAAAAAGATTTGTTTGAATAATAAATCTCTAAAATAACTTGATGGATAGGATCTTAGATCCTATAATGTTTCTGTGGTGGCACGCAGAAAGCCACTCGTATCCGAGAAGGCTAGCCGTTGCCATCGCGGAGAACGGGATGAGACTTTCAGAGGTTGCGACTATCCGTACTAACTTTCCAGACGCTAATTTTTGGGTTGTTAGGCGGGGCTCAGCAGAGCGATGCGGCGAACCAACCCGGACTTTTAATCCTGAACATATCGGGATCCGAGTACACCGTATCGACATACTGCTGCCGGACTATCTTTTCTACGTGCTGATGTATTTTCATCAGCAAGGTTACTGGAAAAGACTGGCAACAGGCACGTTGAGTTTAGTCAATATCCGTGTTTCAGACGTTCGACGTATCGAGTTGTCGCCACGGTAAGCAAGGGGGCCATTTTGGCCCCTACGCTTTTCAATGACCACAGGTGAAACAGATGAAAATTTTAGTACCTTCAATCGAAGATCAACAGGAAGTAATTTTCCAGCAAGGGATCAAAGACGGGATCAAGCAATTAGAGATGAATCTAAGGGCTAAGCGTTATTCACCACAGACACAGATAGATGATTCTATATATCGTCGCGATCATCTGTTGCGGGAAAATGAAGGTTGGCAGGCTCCGGAACCCGAATTGGTCAAAGCTTATTTTAGGCACTTTCAAGACCTTTTCCCGGACTATGGAACTGATGCAAAGTTAGCTATGCTGTTGGGTATTCATGGCAGTGGAAACGATAGGCGCATTCGGGCATTTAAGGATGGCAGCAAGAAAACACCTTACGGAATATGGAGACGCTTTCTCGTCTTAACAGGCAGAGTGCCGCAAGATATTATTCCTGTCTTGGGTATACTACGCTAATTCATTGGAGAGCCCATCATGGCTGGATATTTTGAGTATGAAAAAGAGGATCTTGACTTACAGGTTCCGGTGCTTTTTAGTCTTCGAGAGTTACGAGCAATCGAATTGCTGATTGGCGGTGATACTTTTGAAGCAGGCTCAGATTGGGCGGTCGTGGCCGAGCGAGCTCAGGACAAACTTTCCGAGGCGATTATAGTTCGACGACTTGAAGCAGAAAAGAACTTAAAGTCAACATGAAATCAATCTGGCGATATTGCAAAAATGACTGCTGATCAGGTAAGAGACGAAACAATCAAACTATTGGTTGTTGGTGGGCCATGTGATGGACAGCGTATGGCACGCCCTGGGGATAAATTCACTTTAGAAGTCGGTACTGGCAAAGTTGTAGAAAAAAGGACGAGGTTTAATTACGTGTTACGGTGGCATCCCTTAATCAAATCTTTAGTTTGGGCGTTGCCAGAAAATAAAAGTGTTCGTCATCCATCTATGAGAGGTGTTTGAAATGGAGAATGTCTTTCTTTGTCTGAGTATCATCTGCTCGGGTTGTATGATCACCCTGGGGCTTACCTCTATCAGTGAGCAGCTGTCGAGAATGAATGAATTGCGCGATAAAGAGTTAAGTGCCGATAGTAGTGCTCCAGAGAGTAAGGAGTCTTAAGTATGAAAGGGTATGATGAGTATCCGATTGCGCTCGTTTCTAAGCAAGAGCTGAATGATGCCCTCGATGCAAGGAGCACGCGTGGTTATCAGCGATTTTACGGTAGGATTTTGCTTGTCGATGACGACTTTGTTTACCAGGATTTGGATAACCGGGAAGGACCGGGTTCAATTGTCAAGCATGCTAGGCCCGCCGCATATTTCAAAGATATTGGCGTTGCGGACCATTTGGTTTACGAGTACTTCGACGGAATTTTTACCGAGGTTAATGTCGAATGTGCAGTCGTAGAGCGAGACATTGACCGGAAATATGCAATTGAGCGTTTGAAACGACAAGGTGTTAACGAAAGTACTGTCGAACTGTTGCAGTTTGGACACTCTGTAAACAAGCGACTTGATGAGCATCGTGAGCTTGTCGAGGCGATTGAACTGTCAACTACTCTCTTCGTAGACAAGCCTTGGTACGCCATGCATATGGCGACACAGGACGACTACCTGATGCGGTTGTTCCATATGGTACACAAGATATGGCCTGATGATCCTAGGAAGGGGCTGATCCCAGGAATGCCGGTGAGAGAACGCCCCGAGATCCTGGGGCTCTGTTTGTTGCCGGATCGTACCGACCTACGGTGAGCATGGTGCGAGGTTTATCTGCACGCGACTCTACAGCACAATACGCTAAAGCGTATCGTGCCGTAGCTGATTAAATTGGTTGCAGCAAACAATATCGGATTAAAGCGCTTTCAACACTTTGCTTGCTGCCCAAGACGAGTTTCACAACGATAGCGTTATCAGCTTCAACAATCTCATAGAAAACTCTATACCCATCGGTGTTTAACTCACGATAGTGCAGCACCCCAAGGTCGCTCAGTTGGGGGCTTATCGGGTAGCCCAGCGGTGCAGATAGTAACTTATCTTGAATCGTATCAATAAGATTGCTCACGCGTAGCATCGCCTGAGTGAAGTCTTGATACAAGGACAAGTGTTCAACCTGATCTTCTAGGCTACTTTGTGCCAAATCGGTGTAGCGAATATAAATATCAGACATTTTGCTTTGTAAATCTGGTATTTAAACGTGCTTTGAGTTCGTCAGTGGAGCAATGCTTGCCTTGGGCGTACTCACGGGAGCTGATTGCCAACAGCTTCACCAGGGCGATCGACTCGTCTCGCCGCTTGCGTTGTGCGTATGATTCCACTACGTAAGCTGGTACACCGTTTTGTGTGACCACCAGCGGCTCGTCGAGAGGTAGATCGGCTGCGTGGCGCTTCAGGTAGCTAATGGTTTCAACTCGCATGAAATATTTCCTTCAAGGTAGTGAGGTCGAAACTATAGACTAAATTTGGTCTAAATAAAAGCCTTTTGAGCTATCACATATCTATAGATAACTGACCCGTCGCGCCGGATGTGGCTATAGCTATCAATTACCATCTTTCAATCGGATAAATGATTGATTATCACATATCATTGTTTTATCTCGGTATGTGATAATCCACGTGCCTCTAACGATAGAGAGATACCTATGAGCGATTCCCACAACACGCCCAGTATTCAAGACTGCCCGACAGTGATTGGGGATGCTCGCCACGCAATTGACCGGCGGGCTTGGACCATAAAAGACGGCCACGACCTAGCGACGCACTTGCAAGCGGTGCGCACGGAGCTGGGCGCTTATCTAGCCGACCTCGATCAGCGTAAGCTGATCAGCGTCACTGTCCTCAATTACCTGCGCACCCTTTTGGATGTTGAGCTGGAAAAAGTGGAAGAAGCGGAGTCGGCAGACGACGCAGACCAAGAGTCAATCCGCCGCAAGCAGCCATCGGGCATAGGCATGGAAAGAGCGGTCCCGCTCGACATTGATGAGAGCTGTGTGGAGTTAGTTAAGCGCTTTCAGGACCTTGACCGCCGTGTGCATGACATGATCTTTGGACCTCCTGGCTACGATATGGCAGTGCTGGAGGCTTTAGAAACAGAGCGCGCAAATGTGGTGAACTCAACAATGTTCCGCCTCGGTGTTGCGCTCCGAGCGTGCGGCTATCTGCATGACTGAACCATACCGGAGCGATAGATGATGAGCGTAAAAACCCAAGATGCAGCAACACTAGACCGTGCCGCCGATCTGTACTACGCGCAGCAGCTGGGGCACTCGGCTGTTCGTGAGAATGACTTCGCTACGCTGAAAGCGGAATTTGTTAAAGGCTACGGCACCGATCAGGAGGCGCTTGAGTACTTCAACGCAGGTGTCGACGAGGAGTCGGCTTGTCGGACAGCGCTTGGTATGACTCCCGGCCAGTACCAGAAACACTATGCGGCCAAAGTCCAGGCTTTGGCCGACCGGCGTGACGCGATTCACGCTGCTTCTCTCGGACGATAGGAACCACTATGCGTAACACGTTGATAGCACTTGCTGTAATGGCCTGCGCGAATGTCGTTCAGGCTGCGAGCAGTCTTGACGACTGTTTGAAACTCGCGAAGACCACAAACGACTCCGAGTTGTGTGTGGCTGCGGATTCCGCAGTGACAGACGCTCGACTCCGAAAAACGTTTGAATATGTCGTTACCCATGAAGAGGTTGCCGAAGCGGTTAAAGCGCTTCGTGACGCACAGTTGGCTTGGGACAAGTTCCGCGATCTGGACTGTAGCGCGGTCAGCGCGTCGTATACCGGAACATATAGAGGTACTGCGTATCAAGAGTGCTTGAAGAGTCATGCCGTCGAACGGATCAAGACCTTGGAGTCGTGGGATCCTGCTCACTTTGAAAGTGAAAGCAACGTTGAATAAGTAGCATGATTGAGGATGAAATGCGCCACTCCATAGGATTCATCATTTAGAGGGTTTTCTGTGCGAGTGCATATGTACCTACGAGCTTCATCCAAAGGCCAAGATTCGGATCGTGCCAAGCCTCTACTGATGGAGTTCGTTCAGCAACACGGATTGGAATTGGCCGAGGTGTACAG
Source organism: Pseudomonas meliae (assembly GCF_001400515.1). Taxonomy (NCBI): domain Bacteria; kingdom Pseudomonadati; phylum Pseudomonadota; class Gammaproteobacteria; order Pseudomonadales; family Pseudomonadaceae; genus Pseudomonas; species Pseudomonas meliae. The sequence continues at coordinate 6,667 of NZ_LJQT01000458.1, forward strand.
CGAGAATTTCACCGGCACCAAACTCCTTCGGCCAGTTTTAATGAGGTTGCTTAGTCAGGCTAACCCCGGCGATATCCTGTTGGTCGAATCAATCGACCGGCTGTCAAGGCTGGAGCTGGACGACTGGACCACACTGAAGGCTATGCTGCACGAACAAAAGCTGCGTTTGGTGGTTGAGGATCTACCCACGACTCACCAGCAGCTGGACGACAGCGTTCCGAGTCAGTACCTCGCTCTCATACGCGACCTCGTGACGGATCTGGTTGCTACTCAGGCCCGCATAAGCCACCAGAAGCGCGTGCAACGCATACGGCAGGCGTTTGCTAACAAACGTGCCGCCGATCCTAACTGGAAGCTCCCAGGCAAGCAGAGGAATGCAAAGCGATGGGCAGAGATACAACGTCTATTGCTTAAACACCCTACAGCTACCGCTCTGGAAATTGCTACGCTTGCTGGATGCGGTGTAGCCACCGTCTACCGGGTGAAAAAAGAAATCAAGTCAACAGTAAAATAGGGGGCAATATGCAGAACTATCACAACGATACAAATCCTAAAGCATATCTAGGCATCATCTTGTTACTCGGGTTGATAGGTTACGCAATCACAAAAGATATAGCCGACTCAATCGGTGTAGACGTACACGCTGCGTTCACGCTGATCACTGGTGTCGTGTTTGCGCTGTTTCTGCTAGTACTGGGGCTCTGGTCGCAGGTAAGCGACAGATGGCCGCTTACACTTGTCAATATTTTGCCCGTCGCGCTGTTTGCTTTGGTTTTATCGCTTAGCCCTATGCTTAGTCAGTTGGGATGCGTTGGAATGATTGAGCATTGCTTTGAGATAAAATGGTGGGGCAAACCATCCGTCCATTATAGTCTTGCTTGGGCAATCCTGATCGGTGGTTACGGCTACCTGTACTTGACTCGCGATTAGTCCAAGGGAGAGATACCGACAGAGATTTGCTATCAATGTCAGCATCGATCAGTGCCGGCCAGGTTCAAGTTTGCTATCAATTCACGTTCGCTAAGGCTTCCGTGAGCGCTTCAATGTTCCAGTCCGTCCGGAATTGCAGGAGCATTGCGCTCCTGCTAGTCAGTTTTGATCGCGTTCTTTAATCGCGTCTGCGAGGGCCTCAACGGCCCAATCGGGGCATGGGTAGGAGCTGGGCTTATCAGGGTCATTCAGCCATGAACGAACTGTACGCACGGCACATGGCCGCTTGGTAAAGCTGCAAATCAGTGCCGCACTCTCAGCCTGCGTCAAGTCGTGTTCAGCCAGCAAAGTTTTGTATCTAGCTCGATTGTCCATTGGCCGTCACTCGGCGGTAGACGGATTTTCGATGAACACGAACAACCGCCCTTCGGTTGGAACCTCCAACATACTGCGTACCCGTTGATTGACTGAATCGGTAAACGGGTTTTTGAAGGCAATCTGCCCAGGGCAGAACATCGCCAATACCGCTGGCAGTAGAGAAACCGTTAATCCCCACGTAAATAGCAGAGTCGCTTTCAAACCCGCAGCGATTTCTTCAGGCGTGGCAGCGCGTAGTGATGTGATCAGATCCGTGGTCGATGCAGGGTCAACGAGGACTAAGAACGAGAAAGCCAACAGCAAAAATCCCGGTACCGCGACGATGCTGCGTGCCAGCAGGCGCGCTATCAGACCCACTCCCCTAAACGCATAAGCGAGGTAAAGGCGGCGATCTTGGCGGGTGGTGCTGACGATGCTGTTATAGACCTCGACTGGCAATGAGCCGACCTCGACGCCGTTGACGTGGATACGGGCAATGGATGAGGACATAAAATTTCCTTTCAGGATTCGAATGTTGATAGGCAGTACTGCCTGTCAAAGCAGAATAGGCAGTGCTGCCTATTTAGTCAATATCCTCTGACGCCACGCGGCCAGCCTCCTGTTGATCACCCTTTTGCTATCAGAATTTGACCTGGTGCTGGAGCTGGCCACGTCCGATTGCTATCAAATCGAAGAGGCCTATCGCGCCGTTGGCTTGATGGCTGGCCCCGATCCGGGCGACAAGTCACCCTACTCGGAGCCAGCTTGATAGCAAAAAAC
>NZ_LJQT01000434.1:0-9576 GCF_001400515.1 Pseudomonas meliae
CGGTAGCCGGAAAACATCCGGCTACTTCAGACCTTCCCTAAAGCGGTCAGCGATAGATCCGGTAGCCGATGCGCGCAACATGTGTCACATCAATCAATTTCGAGATGAGGGATCTGGCGCAGGCAAGTAGTCAGGGTCATTGGTGTATGGGTGTCAGCCACATCGCCTGATTGCAAGATACGAAAAGGTGGTCGGCGAGCGCATCACGGCCTAACCCCAGCCTCGCCTATTACGCTGAATGCTACGAACCATGAGACCAGGACGCTTTCAAAGCCTTCAGGTCCATCTTGGCTTTAGCCATGAGGTCTGGAGTCATAGGCATACCCTGATTATCTAAAAGCACTGGGGTGCATGCACAGCGACAGCGCACACGGTTATCCCCCTCTGCCCACCAATCAAGCATCTCCTGCCCGGTGAAGAGCTCACCATGCCTTTCAACATGATGTTCTCTGCTGGTGGGTGTCAGAGCCGACAGGTGCATGAATTTCACGGGTATGCCGAGACGCGCTGAATCAGAGATGTCGTTCTGTAGCTTGCGAATCCGCATTTCATGAAGTTCTGAATCAGAAATTCTACCGACCAAGGCTGCGCTCCTCGTTAAGACCCTCATCAAGTTAATAGACCACTTAATCAACTCACGCCACCCTTCGGAATTCGATATGAGTCAGCGCCACCAGATATTGGTAGGCGACTGCATCGATATAATGCGTACGCTGCCAGATGAAAGCGTGCATGCACCGGATGAACGACTTTGCTTGGAAAAAGGCAACGGTGCGCGCGGCGAAACTTTGGCCGGAGGAAAACTTTCGCCCCGCTCTCCCAGGCTATCTGTCCATCAGGATTCACGACTTGGGGCACCTTCGGTCGTCGCGGGCGTCACGCAGGAAGATCGAAAGGCACTGCTTGGGCAAAAGAACGGCAGCATCACCAGCCTTAATCGGGCGCTGAACCAGGGCATCTGATTGAAGCCGCGAACATGGTGTCAGCCACCGATTCACGCGGACCGGTTCTGACGATTTTGAAGAGGAGGCAGGCATGAAAAAAAGAGTCACGCAAAAGTCACGCGCATGAAAAAGGCCAATGCTGCGAACATTGGCCTAAGTCATTGAAAAATATGGTCGGGACGGAGTGATTCGAACACTCGACCCCTAGCACCCCATGCTAGTGCGCTACCGGACTGCGCTACGCCCCGACTAGGCGTGTATCTGTTTGTAACCTGCGAAAACGTTGAGAAATATACCCTAAGCATTTGAATTTTGGAAGTATCCTGGTTGCTCAATTACGCTTTGAGCATAACCAGTACGTCTTCCAGCTCGGCAATCATCTGCCGGATCATCTGCTTGTACTGCTGGGTATCGTCCTTCGGTTCCCCGGTGGTAAGACGAAGTCGGGCACCACCAATGGTGAAGCCCTGATCGTAGAGCAAGCCGCGGATCTGACGGATCATCAGCACGTCCTGGCGCTGATAATACCGGCGGTTTCCGCGTCGCTTGACGGGGTTGAGTTGAGGAAACTCCTGCTCCCAATAACGCAAAACGTGCGGTTTTACCGCGCAGAGCTCGCTAACCTCACCGATGGTGAAGTAGCGTTTGCCGGGGATCGGCGGTAGCTCATCGTTATGACTTGGTTCCAGCATATGCCTCAACTCGGGCCTTCAGCTTCTGCCCTGGACGAAAGGTGACCACACGGCGCGCCGTAATCGGAATTTCTTCACCGGTCTTGGGATTTCTCCCAGGCCGTTGGCGCTTGTCTCGAAGGTCGAAGTTGCCAAAACCTGACAACTTCACCTGCTCGTTATCTTCCAGAGCGTGCCTGATTTCTTCAAAAAACAGTTCAACCAGTTCCTTGGCTTCCCGTTTATTCAGGCCCAGCTCTTCGTACAGACGTTCGGCCATCTCAGCTTTCGTCAGAGCCCCCATACGCTACTTCCTTAACGTGGCGTTTAACCTCTCCTCAAGCGAGGTGAGGATAGCAAGTGTCGTTGCGTTTACCTCATCGTCATTAAGAGTGCGCGATGGATGCTGCCAGGTCAAGCCGACTGCAAGGCTTTTTCTATGCGGATCAATGCCTTTACCCTGGTAAACATCAAATAACCTGAGGTCTGTGAGCCACTCGCCTGCATTTTCACGAATAACGTCCAGAACGGCACTGGCCGAAACGTCGCGATCAGCCAGCAATGCCAGGTCGCGACGCACTTCCGGGAAGCGCGACAGCTCGTGGAATTTCGGCAGACGGCCTGTCGATACTTCAGCCAGAACCAGCTCGAAAACAAACACCGGACGATCCAGGCCCAGGGTTTTCGACAGTTCCGGGTGAATGGCGCCCAGGAAGCCGACTTCGCGACCATCACGCTCGATGCGAGCTGTCTGGCCTGGGTGCAAGGCGGGATGCTGGCCCGGAGTGAAGGTGAACTCACCCAGCGCACCGGCAAAACCCAGAACCGCTTCGACGTCAGCCTTGACGTCGAAGAAATCGACCGCATCACGGCCTTGCGCCCAACCTTCCGGCAGACGGCTGCCGCATACCACACCCGCCAGCATCGGCTCTTGCTTCAAGCCGTCAAGCTGACCGACGAAGCGCAGGCCGCTTTCGAACATGCGTACGCGGTCCTGCTGGCGGTTGAGGTTGTGCTGCAGCGCTTTGACCAGACCCGGCCATAGCGAGGCGCGCATGGCGGCCATGTCATTGGAAATCGGGTTGGCCAGCAACAGTGGCTTGGCGCCCGGCGAGAACAGTTCGAACCATTTCGGGTCAATGAAGCTGTAGGTGATCGCTTCCTGATAACCGCGGGCAACCAGCAGGCGGCGCAGCTCAGGCAGATCGCCCTTGGCTTCGGCCTTGGCCTGAGGAGCAAGACGGGCTTGCGGGTAACGGACCGGCAGACGGTTGTAGCCGTACAGACGTGCCAGCTCTTCGATCAGATCTACCTCAAGGCTAATGTCGAAACGATGACTTGGCACTTCGACACGCCACTGCCCGTCGGCTTCGGTAGTCACAGCAAGGCCGAGACCTGTCAGCAGACGCTCGATTTCGGCGTTTTCAATGACCAGACCGAGCATCTGCTCGACGCGGCTGGCGCGCAACGTAACCGGAGCAATCGATGGCAAATGCTTTTCGCTGACCACTTCTGTTATCGGGCCAGCCTCACCACCGGTGATTTCCAGCAGCAGGCCAGTCGCCCGCTCCATGGCCTCACGGGCCAGCTGCCAGTCAACACCACGCTCGTAACGGTGCGAGGCATCGGTGTGCAGACCATAGGAACGCGCCTTGCCAGCCACCGAGATGGTGTCGAAGAAAGCACTTTCCAGGAAGATGTCACGAGTACCGGCAGTTACGCCGCTGTGCTCGCCACCCATGACACCGGCGATTGCCAGAGCACGCTGGTGGTCGGCAATGACCAGGGTGTCGGCACGCAGGCTGACTTCCTGACCGTCGAGCAGAACGAGTTTCTCGCCCTCCTCCGCCATGCGCACACGAATGCCACCGTTGATTTCGGCCAGATCGAAAGCATGCAGAGGCTGACCCAGCTCGAGCATCACGTAGTTGGTGATGTCGACAGCGGCATCGATGCTGCGCACGTCGGAACGACGCAGGCGCTCGACCATCCACAACGGAGTCGGACGCGACAGATCAACGTTGCGGATGACGCGGCCCAGGTAACGCGGGCATGCAGCCGGAGCCAATACTTCGACCGGGCGCACTTCATCGTGCACAGCGCTGACAGCAGCGATCTGCGGACGGGTGACGTCAGTGGCGTACAGCGCACCGACTTCACGCGCCAGACCGGCCACCGACAGGCAGTCGCCACGGTTCGGGGTCAGGTCGACCTCGATGCTGGCGTCGTCCAGGTTCAGGTAGACGCGAATGTCCTCACCGACCGGCGCATCGGCGGCCAGCTCCATCAGGCCATCATTGTCCTCGCCAGCCTGCAACTCGGCAGCCGAACACAGCATGCCGTTGGACTCGACGCCACGCAGCTTGGCTTTCTTGATCTTGAAATCGCCCGGCAGCTCGGCACCGATCATGGCGAACGGAATTTTCAAACCGGGGCGCACGTTTGGCGCGCCACACACAACCTGAAAGGTTTCGCTGCCATTGCTGACCTGGCACACGCGCAGCTTGTCGGCATCGGGGTGCTGTTCGGTGCTCAGCACCTCGCCCACGACCACTCCACTGAAAACGCCGGCGGCCAGCGTGACGCTGTCAACCTCAAGACCGGCCATCGACAGACGAGCAACCAGCTCGTCGCGGGAAACCTGCGGGCTTACCCAGCCACGCAGCCATTGTTCACTGAATTTCATCCTGCTCTCCTGAAAGGTTCGTTACGACTTAGCGAAATTGCGCGAGGAACCGCAAATCGTTGTCGAAGAACAGGCGCAAATCATTGACGCCGTAACGCAGCATGGCCAGACGCTCTACGCCCATGCCGAACGCGAAGCCCTGAAACTCTTCAGGGTCGATGCCCGACATGCGCAGCACGTTCGGGTGGACCATGCCGCAGCCCATGACTTCAAGCCAGCCAGTCTGCTTGCAGACACGGCAGCCCTTGCCGCTGCACATCACGCATTCCATATCCACTTCTGCCGACGGCTCGGTGAACGGGAAATACGAAGGACGGAAGCGCACGGCCAGCTCTTTCTCGAAGAACACCCGCAGAAATTCTTCGATGGTGCCTTTCAGGTCGGCAAAGTTGATGTCGCGATCAACCAGCAGACCTTCGATCTGGTGGAACATCGGCGAGTGGGTGATATCGGAGTCGCTACGGTACACACGGCCTGGGCAGACAATGCGGATCGGCGGCTGTTGCGATTCCATGGTGCGGACCTGTACCGGTGAGGTATGGGTGCGCAGCAGCATGTTCGCATTGAAATAGAAGGTGTCATGCATCGACCGGGCCGGGTGATGGCCTGGGATGTTGAGCGCCTCGAAGTTGTGGTAATCGTCTTCGACTTCAGGGCCTTCGGCGATGCCGTAGCCAATGTGCGTGAAGAATTGTTCGATACGTTCCAGAGTACGGGTAATCGGGTGCAGACCACCGGAGGTCTGGCCGCGGCCCGGCAGGGTCACGTCGATGCATTCGGCGGCGAGTTTGGCAGTCAGTTCTGCCTGCTCGAACGATGCCTTGCGTGCATTGAGAACCTCTGTGACACGCTCCTTGGCAACGTTGATCAGCGCGCCGACTTGCGGTCGCTCTTCAGCTGGCAGGTTCCCCAGGGTCTTCATCACCTGAGTCAACTCGCCTTTCTTGCCGAGGTAGTGAACCCGGATTTGCTCCAGGGCATTGATATCTTCGGCGCTTTGCACAGCCTCAAGAGCTTGAGAGACCAGCGCGTCCAGGTTTTCCATGTACAGACTCCAGATACAAAATAGGGGAAGAGCTGAAGGCTCTTCCCCTATTTATGACGTTTAACACCGACCCCGGAGAACCGGGGCCAGTGATTGTCGGGGACTTAGGCCAAGGTGGCTTTAGCTTTCTCGACAATCGCAGCAAACGCCGCTTTTTCGTTCACTGCCAGATCAGCCAGAACCTTACGGTCGATCTCGATGGACGCTTTTTTCAGGCCGCCAATGAAACGGCTGTAGGACAGACCGTTAACACGAGCACCAGCGTTGATACGAGCGATCCACAGAGCGCGGAACTGACGTTTTTTCTGACGACGGTCACGGTAGGCGTATTGGCCTGCCTTGATTACCGCTTGCTTGGCAACACGGAATACGCGTGAACGCGCGCCGTAGTAGCCTTTTGCAAGTTTCAGAATTTTTTTGTGACGCTTACGGGCAATGACGCCACGCTTTACACGAGCCATGAGTTACTTCCTCTATATCTTGATCAAAATTAACGAAGGCGCAGCATGCGCTCGACTTTTGCCACGTCAGACGGATGCAGCAAGCTGCTACCGCGCAGTTGACGCTTACGCTTTGTCGACATTTTGGTCAGGATGTGGCTCTTGAAAGCGTGTTTGTGCTTGATGCCGTTGGCGGTTTTCAAAAACCGCTTAGCTGCACCACTTTTAGTCTTCATCTTTGGCATGTTCGGATACTCCGCATTCAGTTGATAAATATAACCGCAAGGCCTGCCGTGCCCTGGTGGTTATTTCTTCTTTTTCGGGGCGATGACCATGATCAGCTGGCGTCCTTCCATCTTAGGATGCTGTTCGACGGAACCGTATTCGAGCAGGTCACCTTCAACCCGCTTCAACAGCTCCATACCCAGCTCCTGGTGGGCCATCTCACGACCGCGGAATCTCAACGATACCTTGGCCCTGTCCCCGTCACTCAGGAAACGTACCAGGTTGCGTAGTTTTACCTGGTAATCCCCTTCCTCCGTCCCTGGACGAAACTTGATTTCTTTAACCTGGATCTGCTTCTGGTTTTTCTTCGCTGCAGCAACCTGCTTCTTCTTCTCGAAGATCGATTTGCCGTAATCCATCACACGGCAGACCGGAGGAAGTGCGTCGGCAGAAATCTCTACCAGATCCAGCTTAGCCTCTTCGGCAATACGAAGCGCTTCATCAATCGAGACGATGCCAATCTGCTCGCCGTCAGCGCCAATTAAACGAACCTCGCGGGCCGAGATATTTTCATTGATCGGGGCCTTGGGTGCAGCTCGTTTATCTTGTCTCATTTCACGCTTAATAATAATTACTCCGTATCTTGGCGACCACGCCGGGAAACCGCTTGTGCGAGGAATTCAGCGAATTGGGCAACCGGCATCGAGCCAAGGTCAGCGCCTTCACGTGTACGCACAGCGACAGTTTGCATTTCAACCTCCCTATCTCCAATCACGAGGAGATAAGGAACCTTGAGCAAAGTATGCTCGCGGATTTTAAAGCCAATTTTTTCATTTCTCAAGTCGGACTTGGCACGAAACCCGCTTTCAGCCAGAGTTTTTTCCACTTCAAGGGCAAAATCGGCCTGTTTGTCAGTGATATTCATGATCACTGCCTGAGTAGGCGCCAGCCAGGCTGGAAACGCGCCCTCGTAATGCTCGATCAGAATTCCGATGAAACGTTCGAAAGACCCAAGGATCGCACGGTGCAACATGACCGGATTCTTGCGACTGTTGTCTTCCGAAACGTACTCGGCGCTCAAACGGATCGGCAAGTTGAAGTCCAGCTGCAAGGTGCCGCACTGCCAGACCCGGCCGAGGCAGTCCTTCAGGGAAAACTCGATTTTCGGACCGTAGAACGCGCCTTCGCCCGGCTGCAGATCATAGGGCAGACCAGCACTGTCGAGCGCAGAGGCCAGCGCCGTCTCGGCACGGTCCCAAAGCTCGTCGGAGCCTACACGCTTTTCAGGGCGAGTGGACAATTTGAGTTCGATGTCCTTGAAACCGAAATCGGCGTAGACATCCAGCGTCAGCTTGATGAATGCGGCAGATTCGGCCTGCATCTGATCTTCGGTACAGAAGATATGAGCATCGTCCTGAGTAAAGCCACGCACACGCATGATGCCATGCAAGGCCCCCGACGGCTCGTTACGGTGGCAGGCACCGAACTCGGCCAGACGCATCGGCAGCTCGCGATAGCTCTTCAGGCCCTGATTGAACACCTGCACGTGGCAAGGGCAGTTCATCGGCTTGATCGCGTAGTCGCGGCTCTCGGACTCGGTGGTGAACATGTTGTCAGCGTAGTTGGCCCAGTGCCCGGATTTCTCCCAGAGCGAGCGATCGACCACTTGCGGGGTCTTGATCTCGAGGTAGCCATTCTCGCGCTGCACTTTGCGCATGTACTGCTCGAGCACCTGATACAGGGTCCAGCCCTGCGGATGCCAGAACACCATACCCGGCGCTTCTTCCTGGGTATGGAACAGGCCGAGGCGCTTGCCGATCTTGCGATGATCGCGCTTTTCGGCTTCTTCGATGCGCTGAATGTAGGCAGCCAGCTGCTTCTTGTCAGCCCAGGCAGTGCCGTAGACACGCTGCAATTGCTCGTTCTTGGCGTCACCGCGCCAGTAGGCACCGGACAGCTTGGTCAGCTTGAACGATTTCAGGAAACGCGTATTCGGCACGTGCGGGCCACGGCACATGTCGACGTATTCTTCGTGGTAATACAGGCCCATGGCCTGCTCGTTCGGCATCTCTTCGACCAGGCGCAGTTTGTAGTCTTCATGACGGGCGGTGAACACCTCGATCACTTCAGCGCGCGGGGTGACTTTTTTGATGACGTCGTAATCTTTTTCGATCAGCTGCTGCATGCGCTGCTCGATCGCCGCCATGTCGTCAGGCGTGAACGGGCGCTCGTAGGCGATATCGTAATAGAAGCCGTCGTCGATCACCGGGCCGATGACCATTTTTGCAGTCGGATACAACTGCTTGACCGCATGCCCGACCAGGTGAGCGCAAGAGTGACGGATTATTTCCAGTCCTTCCTGATCCTTGGGGGTGATGATCTGCAGGCTGGCATCGTTTTCGATCAGGTCGCAGGCGTCGACGAGCTTGCCGTCAACCTTGCCGGCCACGGTGGCCTTGGCCAGCCCGGCACCGATTGAAAGCGCGACATCGGCTACGGAAACCGCATGATCGAATGAACGTTGACTGCCGTCGGGAAGAGTAATAGTTGGCATGGCGCCTCCTCTCCTAGTGGTGACCCCTACCAAAGGTCACGTGGGTTGGGATGAGCCAGTACGTGATCCGGTGGTATGCCTGCCTCACAGTGGCAGGAGCCTTGGGGCCAACCTTGAACCGGACCAGATGACTGGAATGTACGAAAAACCTGCCTGCGTCGCGTCCAAAGCCATCAGCAATGGGAACACTTGAAAATAACAGGACGCGCATCCTAGCACAGCTCGACCGACACCGGACGTTCATATGCGTAAATCACGCCAAATAACACGTCACCTGAACTGGCTGGCTTGATGGGCGTCTTAACCAGTCAGGATCCTGTACGTTTCCTTGTTCACTAAAGTCAGCAAAAGGAGAACACCATGAAGCTTTCCCGTCTGTCCGCACTCCTCGCCTGCGCCGCCGTCATGGCCCCTTGGGGCGCTCAGGCTGCCATGGAAAAAACCGTGCAAGACACGTTCACCCAGGAATGCATCGCTGCGGCGAATCAGCACAAGCAAGATGCCAAGGCCGCGCAGGCTCATTGCGATTGCAGCGCCCGGGTAGTGAACAAGGAGTTTTCTCAGCAGGAAATCGAAGCATTGAGCAGTACCGATAGCGCTCCTGCCCCTGCATTGACGCAAAAACTGCAGAAACTGGTTGCCGAAAACTGCACCAAATCAAAATAAATCATTTTTTTTAACGCAGTAAAGCAGCTGCCTGAAATGCCGAGAGCTACGCCCCGCCGCCAACCTGAAAGCCTTGCAGAGCGGGGCTTTCAGCATATCCCGAATAGTCTTGATGCAAGACTGGCAGAGACATCATTTAGCCACTTTATGTGTATGACGCTTTGCATATGCAGCGACCCAGACTAAAGAGATCACCTTAGTAGCTGTCTTTTTGCGCATTTCGACTATGATAGGCCCGTGTGCCCAGTTGGCCTGAGCAGCACGTTATTGAAAATTATGTTTCTGGAGATACACCATGTCTAATCGCCAAACCGGCACCGTAAAATGGTTCAACGATGAAAAAGG
>NZ_LJQT01000265.1:0-11529 GCF_001400515.1 Pseudomonas meliae
AATTCCTATGCATGAACACCAGCACCACCATCAACGCAAAGCAGGCGGAGGTCCGCGCGGCTATTTTCAGCTGTCTCAGCATGTTCAATCCCCTTCCCGTGGCTGACGAATAAATTAGCACCGTCATTTCTATCGGCTGATCGAGAAAAAGAATGAAGAACGTCGAATCAGAGCCGTGCCACTGCTATTCAGGGCCCACTTCAAGGAAACCTTATGGTAGGTTTCGCGACGCTCGATAACCACGAGATGACGGTCTTTTCAACCTTCAGACTGACTTACTGGAGTTGCCATGAAACATTATTACGCTGCCGCATTACTTGCCCTTGCACTGCCCGGTGCTGCTCACGCTGGCGACGCGCTGGTCAGCTACCCCGCTATCGTCCAGGCGTTGAACACCGGAGAGTCGGTCGCTGTGGCGATTGATCTTGGGCAATGCAAGTCTTCGGTCGCGGGTGCCGAGCCGTCCAAAACCAAAGGCGGCAAACGCATCGATGCCTACCGCATCACTCCCGACGGCACCCTCGCGTTCTCGGACAGCCACTTCACCCTCGATCGCGATAACAAGCCCATCGAGCAGTTCATTCGCTACCAGATACGCTCTAATGGCAGTGCAGTATTCAGCATGACGACGCTGAGTGTTCCCGGCTACCAGCAGGTCGGCAATCCGGTGAGTTATGAATGCGCGATCGGCAAAGGACTAAGCTTTTTTGCCAGCCAGTAACGGTCACGCCACAACCAAATGAACCAGACATATATCCGGCGTGGGCGACAGACCGTCCTCACGCCCTTGAAAGTAACGCTTGAATTGCTTATTGGTGGACAATTTCGAGCACTTCAAACCCGATTGATAAACTGAGAATGGTTGAACCCAGCCTGCACGCAAGCAGCCCTGTCAGACTGACCAGTCTCTGGTTATATACATAACCAGCAAAAATGATTTAAACGCCATCACGCCGACCCGCCAAGTGTCAGCGACAAGGTTTATACCTTGATAACACACTTGACACTTGCTTTCACACCCACGCGCTTCCTTGAAGGCTCTCTATATCTCGTTAACCTGATAAATACTGACACGCAGGCGGTCATCCCCGGCTTTTATATTTAATCTGCCGACGTACAGGTTTCTCTGCAGGTAATCATGAGCGCCGGAAGGAACGCTGAACTGTTTGCTGCACGTGCACCGACAGCGCGATTCGGCGAATGGCGCGCGGTCCGTTTCATCGAAGGCCACGAGCCCTTCTCCGACGACATCTATCTTTATTCCGTCGTCAGTCAGCAAGGTGTAGTACAGGCTGAATCGTGCAAGGCTGTCATCCTGGGGCACGAGAAAAAGGCTACCTCCCGGAAGAACCTGCCCCTGCAATCGATCGCCGTTAAATTCTCCTCCCAGTATCTCACCGCTGCTGCGTTGCCCTCGTTGAGGGTTACAAAGCGCTTGCGGCTTATCGATACGCAGGTGAGCAGCCAGTATTTCATGCAGTTGCATCGTCTCCATCCCTCTACCCCTCATCTTGCATGCGGTGGCTCGCGCCTGCCCATAACTGTACCGAGGTGTTTCTTTTAGCCCGGACATCGCATGCTGTCAATTTAAATATACCAACCGGTACGCTTATGAGGCTTAGGATAAGCATCTGTAAAGCAGTATCGTTTTGCCACTTTCGATAAATCTCTGTGGCTCGTACCCAGCGCAAAAAAAAGCGGAAATTCTATCCCGCAAGTTCATTTAAAAATTGATTCACATGGCCTATTACTCAACTAACAGTACTGGCCAAATGAGCCCACTCGGCCAACTCATAGCTCACTACTTACTAAATGAAGTTTAATCCGCGCCTGCCAAAAACCTGTTTACATGAGGACTGTCAACTTTTCCGACAGTGTCTTACAAGGAGATACGAAATGACCTATACCGTGAAACAGTATGGATGGATTCGCGATCTGCCTGATCATCGCGATCATCTTTATGCGGCCCCCACAACGGCGCTGGCGGCGCTCCCGCACATGGTTGATCTGCGCCCCCATTGCCCGCCCGTATACGACCAGGGCCAACTGGGCAGTTGTACCGCGAACGGTATTGCCGGAGCGATTCAGTTCGATCGCATGAAGCAAAAGCTGACGCCAGCATTCGAGCCCTCGCGGTTGTTTATCTATTACAACGAACGGGTCATTGAGCATACCGTCGATTCGGACAGCGGCGCGATGATCCGCCACGGAATCAAAAGTGTAGCGGAGCAAGGTGATTGCCCTGAAAAAGAGTGGCCTTATGACATTGAAAAGTTCGCTGTCAAACCTTCGGCTGCCTGCTACAAGGACGCTAGAAAATACAAAGCGGTGTCCTACCAGAAGGTTGCGCAAAACCTCAACCAGATGAAAGGCTGCCTGGCGGCAGGCTATCCGTTTGTCATTGGTTTTTCCGTCTACGAGAGCTTTGAAAGCAAGAAAGTCGCCCAGACCGGGCATGCCCCGATGCCGGGCCCTCACGAAAAAATGCTCGGAGGGCACTGCGTGTTGGCAGTGGGTTACAACGATGCCCACCAGCATTTCATCCTGCGCAACTCATGGGGCACTGGCTGGGGCATGGAAGGCTACTTCACCCTGCCCTACAGCTATCTGCTGGATGAAAATCTGTCCACCGACTTCTGGACGATAAGGGTCGTGGCTGCCTGACCTTCTCAGGCACCTGGGCATTGCACTGCCGCATTGACACCTTGCAGGTACTCTCGCGGCGTGCAACCAAATTCCCGGCGAAATACCGTATGCAGGTATTGCGCCGACCGGAAACCACAATCTCGTGCGATGTCGGCAATTGCGCAGTCCGTATTTTGCAGCCCGTGCGCGGCAGCGGCCAGTTTGAAACGCAGGATCTCGTAATGCACGCTACAGCCCCGCACCCGGCGAAAATGCGCTTCCAGCGACGAGCGCGAAACACCCACGTACGCGGCTACCTGTGCGGTCTTGATGCCTTGGCACGCGTACTGCCGGATAAACAGCAACGCCTGCATGACATATGGGTCCCCCAACGGTTGATGCAGACTCGAAGCCTGTACGTTGACAGCGTCCGGCGGTATCAGAATGTGGGTGCCGGAAGACGGCATGCCATGCAACATCTGGTGCAGCAGGCGCGCAGCGGTTCGGCCCATTGTGTCGGTGCCTTGAACCACCGAGCTCAGCGGTACACGCGTGAGGGTTCTGGTCAACGGATCGTTGTCGATGCCGATCAGCGCCACTTGTTCAGGCACGACAATTCCGGCAGTCAGGCAGGCCTGCAACAACTGACGGGCGCGGGCATCTGTCACGGCAATGATGCCGATAGGCTTGGGCAGGCTTTGCAGCCAGGCGATCTGCTGTTCCACAGCGCTGTCCCAGAGCGGTGCACTGGTGCCCAGGCCGCGATAAACCTCGGCGTGCAGGCCGTCGCGCTGCAGCAGTCGACGAAAGGCCTGCTCGCGCTCCTGCGCCCAGCGATTGGCCTGAGCCTCAGGCAGACTGAAGCAGGCAAAGCGGGTCAGCCCGGCCACTATCAAATGCTCGTAGGCAGCCTTGATCAAGGCGTGGTTGTCGGTCGCGACATAGGGAATGCCCTTCGGGTAGGCGCGCTCATCCTGGTAGGAACCGCCTACCGCCACCACCGGCAGCCTGATGCCAGCCAACGCCTCGCCAATCAGCGGGTCGTCGAAGTCGGCAATGATCCCGTCACCCTGCCAACGCTCGATGCCTTTCAGGCGACAGAGAAAATCTTCCTCCAGAAACAGATCCCAGGACACCCGGGTACTGCTTAGGTAGTTGCCGATGCCGCTGATGATGCCGCGGTCATAGATTTTGCTGCCGTTGAACAACAGTGCAATACGGTGAACGGGGGGTACGGTTTTCATTATTTTTATGCCGGATTTTTATATCGATTCGATAAGCACTACGTTGCTCTACACAGACTAGGCCTGCAAAGGACCAATCTCAATACTCAAAATCGCACTGCGCGTTGACGATTTTCATAATCAGCAGGCCTGGGGCCGTTGCTAGTATCGAGGCATCGCCAAGAACAATAAGGAAAACGCAGATGCCGTACTTCCCCGCCGTCGACAAGGTTCGCTACGAAGGCCCTGACAGCGACTCGCCCCTTGCCTTTCGTCACTACGATGCCGACAAACTGATTCTCGGCAAACCCATGCGCGAGCATTTGCGCATGGCGGCCTGCTACTGGCACACGTTCGTCTGGCCGGGCGCCGACATGTTTGGTGTCGGCACTTTCAAGCGTCCATGGCAAGGTTCCGGGGACCCGCTGGAGCTGGCTATCGGCAAGGCTGAAGCAGCTTTCGAGTTTTTCTCCAAACTCGGCATCGACTACTACAGCTTCCATGACACCGACGTGGCACCGGAAGGCAGCTCGCTCAAGGAGTATCGCGACAACTTCGCGCAGATGATTGATCAGCTGGAACGTCATCAGGAGCAAACCGGGATCAAGCTGCTGTGGGGCACCGCTAACTGTTTCAGCAACCCGCGTTTTGCCGCAGGGGCCGCCAGCAATCCGGACCCTGAAGTATTTGCCTACGCCGCGACTCAGGTGTTCAGTGCCATGAACGCCACCCAGCGACTCAAAGGGGCCAACTACGTCCTGTGGGGCGGTCGTGAAGGCTACGAAACCCTGCTCAATACGGACCTCAGGCAGGAGCGCGAACAGTTGGGCCGCTTCATGCGTATGGTGGTCGAGCACAAACACAAGATTGGCTTCAAAGGCGACTTGCTGATCGAGCCCAAGCCGCAGGAGCCCACCAAGCATCAGTACGATTACGACAGTGCTACGGTGTTCGGTTTTCTGCAGCAGTACGGTCTGGAAAAAGAGATCAAGGTCAACATCGAAGCCAACCACGCGACCCTGGCCGGACACAGCTTCCACCACGAAATTGCCACAGCAGTCTCGCTGGGGATCTTTGGCAGCATCGATGCCAACCGCGGCGACCCGCAGAACGGCTGGGACACTGACCAGTTCCCCAACAGCGTCGAGGAGATGACCCTCGCCACCTACGAGATTCTCAAGGCCGGTGGTTTCACCAATGGCGGCTACAATTTCGATTCCAAGGTCCGTCGTCAGAGCCTCGACGAAGTCGACCTGTTCCACGGCCACGTTGCCGCCATGGACGTGCTCGCCCTGGCGCTGGAGCGCGCTGCGGCGATGGTGCAGAACGATAAGCTTCAGCAGTTCAAGGACCAGCGCTACGCAGGCTGGCAGCAGCCGTTTGGCCAATCCGTACTGAGCGGAGGTTTCAGTCTCGCTTCGCTGGCCGAGCATGCGTTCGCCAACGACCTCAACCCACAAGCCGTCAGCGGTCGGCAGGAATTGCTTGAAGGAGTGGTCAACCGCTTTATCTACTCCTGAAGCAAGGCTGAACGGACGTCGCAGTGACATTCTCACGACAAATCTGTGCCCGCGGCGTCCGACAACGTTCTACAGTTGCACCGGCATCATGCTGCACATCATGAAGTGTCTTTCGAACAACAATAAAAGGACGCACCCTATGAACACCCTGAAACGCACGCTGCTTGCCAGCGCTCTGGCCTTGCTGTCCCTGCCGGTCATGGCCGACTCCGCCCACCCGAAAATCGGTTTTTCCATTGATGACCTGCGTCTGGAACGCTGGTCACGCGACCGTGATTACTTCGTTGCGGCAGCGGAGAAACTGGACGCCAAGGTCTACGTACAGTCGGCGGATGCCAACGAGCAGAAACAGATATCGCAGATCGAAAACCTCATCTCTCGCGGCGTCGATGTGCTTGTCATCGTGCCGTTCAACGCAACCGTGCTGACCAACGCCGTTGCCGAAGCCAAGAAGGCCGGGATCAAAGTGGTGTCTTATGACCGACTGATCCTCAACGCCGAGATCGATGCTTACATCTCCTTCGATAACGAAAAGGTCGGCGAAATGCAGGCCGGCGGCGTGCTGAAAGCAGCCCCCAAGGGCAACTACTTTTTGCTGGGCAGCGCACCCACAGACAATAACGCCAAGATTCTGCGCGAAGGTCAGATGAAGGTGCTGCAGCCAGCCATCGACAAGGGCGATATCAAAATCGTCGGCCAACAGTGGGTGAAGGAATGGAACCCCACTGAAGCCCTGAGCATTGTTGAAAATGCCCTGACCCGAAATAACAACAAGATCGATGGCATCGTTGCTTCCAACGACGCCACCGCCGGGGGCGCGATTCAGGCGCTGGCCGCACAGAAACTGGCCGGCAAAGTGCCTATCTCGGGGCAGGATGCGGACCTGGCGGCGGTCAAGCGGGTCATTGATGGCACCCAGACCATGACCGTCTACAAGCCGCTGAAGCTGATTGCCAGCGAAGCCGCCAAACTGTCGGTGCAACTGGTGCGCAACGAGAAGCCTGCCTTTACCCCGCAGTACGACAATGGCAGCAAGAAAGTCGACACCATCCTGCTGACCCCGACACCGTTGACCAAGGACAGCATCGACCTGCTGGAGAAAGACGGGTTCTACACCAAGGCGCAGATGGGCGGCCAGTGAGCTATCGATAATCAGTCGATAGAAAGCCTGGGCCTGTGCAGCACGGCTGCGCAGGCTCAGGCACGCCCTTGGATCCCCGTGTGAGCCTGTGCCATGTCCGACTATCTGTTGCAAATGAACGGCATCGTCAAAACCTTTGACGGCGTCAAAGCCCTGAACGGCATTGACATAAAGGTCCGGCCCGGTGAATGCGTCGGCCTGTGCGGCGAAAACGGCGCGGGCAAGTCCACGCTGATGAAGGTGCTGTCAGCGGTTTACCCCTACGGCACCTGGGACGGCGAGATCCTCTGGGATGGTAACCCCCTCAAGGCGCAGTCAATCAGCGAAACGGAAGCAGCCGGTATCGTCATCATTCATCAGGAACTCACGCTGGTGCCTGACCTGTCGGTGGCCGAAAACATCTTCATGGGTCATGAACTGACGCTCCCGGGTGGGCGCATGAACTACCCGGCCATGATCCATCGCGCCGAAGTGTTGATGCGTGAGCTCAAAGTGCCAGACATGAACGTGGCTCTGCCGGTTTCCCAGTACGGCGGCGGTTATCAGCAACTGGTGGAAATCGCCAAGACACTGAACAAGAAAGCTCGTCTGTTGATCCTCGACGAGCCGTCCTCGGCCCTGACCCGCTCGGAAATCGAGGTGCTGCTGGACATCATTCATGATCTGAAAGCCAAGGGCGTGGCGTGCGTGTACATTTCGCACAAACTCGATGAAGTGGCGGCCGTGTGCGACACCATTTCGGTGATCCGCGATGGTAAGCACATCGCCACCACCGCAATGTCGGACATGGACATCCCGAAGATCATCACCCAGATGGTCGGTCGCGAAATGAGCAACCTTTACCCCACCGAACCCCATGAGATCGGCGAGGTGATTTTCGAGGCGCGAAACATTACCTGTTACGACGTCGATAACCCCGGACGCAAACGGGTCGACGACATTTCGTTTGCTCTCAAGCGCGGGGAAGTTCTCGGCATTGCCGGGCTGGTAGGCGCGGGTCGCACCGAACTGGTGTCCGCTCTGTTCGGTGCCTACCCGGGCCGATATACCGGTGAAGTGTGGCTGGACGGCCAACCTGTCGACACGCGCACGCCGCTCAAATCAATCCGCGCCGGCCTGTGCATGGTCCCGGAAGACCGTAAGCGTCAGGGCATTATTCCGGACCTGGGCGTTGGTCAGAACATCACCCTCGCGGTTCTCGATACCTACTCGAAAATAACCCGCATCGATGCCGAAGCCGAGCTGGGCAGCATCGACCGGGAAATCTCGCGCATGCACCTCAAGACGGCCAGCCCGTTCCTGCCGATCACCAGCCTGTCCGGTGGCAACCAGCAGAAAGCCGTGCTGGCGAAGATGCTGCTGACCCGCCCGCGCGTTCTGATTCTCGACGAACCGACCCGTGGCGTCGATGTGGGTGCCAAGTACGAGATCTACAAGCTGATGGGCGCGCTGGCGGCCGAAGGTGTGTCAATCATCATGGTCTCTTCGGAGCTGGCCGAAGTACTGGGAGTCTCCGACCGTGTGCTGGTGATTGGCGAAGGCCAGTTGCGCGGCGACTTCATCAACCATGAACTCACTCAGGAACAGGTGCTCGCCGCTGCGCTCAGCCACCCCGATGCCCCTGACAATAATGCCCGGAAGACCGCATAGATGAACCAGGTCAAACAGTTCTTCACCCGCTACAAAATGCTTGCGCTGGTGATTGCCATCGCAGTGATCTGGCTGTTCTTCAGTTGGCAGACCGATGGAGGGTTTCTGACCCCGCGCAACCTTTCCAACCTGCTGCGGCAGATGTCCATCACCGGCATTCTGGCTTGCGGCATGGTATTGGTGATCATCAGTGGCGAGATCGACCTGTCGGTGGGTTCATTGCTGGGCCTGCTCGGGGGGCTGGCGGCGATTCTGGATGTGGTTTACCACGTGCCGCTGCTGGCCAATCTGAGTCTGGTGGCCCTGTGCGGCTTGATGATCGGTCTGGCAAACGGCTACATGACGGCCTACCTGCGTATTCCCTCCTTCATTGTCGGGCTGGGCGGTATGCTGGCCTTTCGCGGCATTCTTCTGGGGATTACCGGCGGCACGACCATCGCCCCGGTATCGCCTTCGCTGGTCTACGTCGGCCAGGGATATTTGCCGCACTCTGTCGGTACAGCGCTTGGCGTACTGTTGCTGGCCCTGACGCTGTTCCTGACCTGGAAACAACGGCGCAATAGAGCCCTGCACGGGCTGGCGGCACATTCGATGATCCGTGATGTGTTACGCGTGGTATTGATCGGCGCTGTGTTGGGCGGGTTTGTCTATGTGCTCAACAGCTACGACGGAATCCCCGTTCCGGTATTGCTGTTGCTGGTCCTGCTCGGTGTGTTCAGTTATGTCACCAGCCAGACGGTTTTCGGACGGCGCGTCTATGCGGTGGGCAGCAACATGGAAGCCACGCGGTTATCCGGCATCAACGTACAGGCCGTAAAACTGTGGATCTTCGGCATCATGGGCGTCATGTGTACCTTCGCCGGGCTGGTCAATACCGCACGCCTGGCTGCAGGCTCTCCCTCGGCCGGCAACATGGGCGAACTGGACGCCATTGCCGCCTGTTTTATCGGCGGCACGTCCATGCGCGGCGGCTCGGGCACTGTCTACGGTGCCCTGCTTGGCGCGCTGGTCATCACCAGTCTCGATAACGGCATGTCCATGCTCGACGTCGACAGTTACTGGCAGATGATCGTCAAGGGCGGCATCCTCGTGCTGGCGGTGTGGGTGGACGTGAGCACACGGGCCGGACGGCGGTGATTCGCAGAAGTCAGAGGTTGTGCTGACCACTTTATTCTGGATTTGCCGGTCTCGACAGGTCCCACAGGTTAATCGAGATACCGGGAACCACAGCGTGCGTTTCAGCCACTCACCGTCGATATGGTTTTCTACGAATACTGGCAATGAACTCATCCTCCACTCTACAAAAGCTGCTTGATAGGCGTGGTCAGGCGGCCAACGGAAATTCTGCGACACAGGCCGTACAGTGGCAGGAAGGAATGAACCTCACACTGCATGTGAACGGCGATAGCCTCACGATGTTGGCAGAGATCATCGATCTGCGTGCCGACCCTCAGGACGACATCCTCTTGCGCAAGCTGCTTGCCCATGCTTTTCCGGGCCTGCGGCTACGACGCGGCGCGTTGACCATCAACCCGGACGAGAACACGTTGGTGTATTCCTACGAGCATGACTTTCTCGCACTGGACAAGACCCGATTCGAAAATCTGCTGGCTAACTTTGCCGAAACAACGCAGGAGTTGCGTAACACCGCGCAGCGCCTGCGTTAGCGCTGAGGACAGAGCCCATGTTGAACAAGCCGACGTTGAACGGGATTGCCCCTACCGCACAAGCCGCTGCTTCCCATGCCGTCGAGGGCCCCACAAGCCCCACGCCAATGCGACTGGATGCAGCGCAAGGTCAGCGACCACTGCCACCGATGGACGCGCCATCGTCGTTACGCCTACGAGCGTCCGGCACATCGTCAGGTGGAGAACCGCAGGCGGCTCAGGAAAACTCAGGCAGCGCGGCTGCAGACAACAATGGAGCTGCACGCGCTCGGCGAGAGCCGGGGATTGATCCAGTCAGGCTTTTTGTGAAACTGATGGTAGGAACCCTTGCGCTCTCGACAGGATGTCGATTGACAAGGCATCCGGATGATTTTGCAAAAGATCCTGGAGGCAGTATATGGGCGGCCATGAGTTTAAAGCATCGCTCTTCTCAGAACGATCTGGATCAGGGAAACAGAACGGTTCTGGAGCGTTACGGCGCCTACATTCCCAAAGACAGTAACTGTTTCAAAGCAAAGGCAGACGTCACTCACGACATTCCCCCTGGCGTCGCAGGTCAGTGGAACGTTAAAACCCGTCAGGTGAAGCTGAACCCCAACATTGCGCTTGAAAGTCACCCGGCCGAGGTCGCAGGGCACGAGTTCATACACTGTTACACCCACCCGGAGTTCAGGGGTCGTCACATTGATCATCGGCACTGGAAAGCCTTGAACGAAGGCCTGACCACTCATCTGACGGAAAAACTACCCACGCCGAAACGCCTCTTGCCTATCCCTCTGGCCAAAGACCCCTATCACGGTTTCAAACTGGCCACAGGAGACTCATGGCCCGCTGCGGCGAAACGTATTGAAGGTGCTGTCGGCGAAGATACGCTGCTGAAAGCGTTCTTCGGCGGCGACGATGACGCCATCAGTGAAGTCGCCAAAGCCGCTACCCAGATCTATCCCCGGCTTGCGTCAAGCCGTACCGAGCAGGAGTTGTACAGAGCCGGAATGATGCGCGGCTCGCAGCAATTGGCTGAGTGTTATGCCGGTGCCTTGCTCGCCAGCGGTCAGCCTTTGCCCGAGAGCTGGTCACGCAATATGCTCCCGGTGTTCAGTTTCTCGGACATGCAACCCGAGCAGGCGAAAAAGGCGCAATTGCAAGCAGAGCCAGGAGCGAATGGGCATCATATTTGATGCGGCATTTTTCTCACCAGACCTGAAGACCCAACGACAGGCATTGGGCATGCTGCGCGAAGATCTACTGATGCACTGGGAAAACGTTGTGCCCGATAAAGGCTGACCCATCGAAGCCCTCGCTTTAAAGGCTACCGGGAAGGAAAGGTGCTCAAGCCTGCCTGGCCGCTACCGCTTCCACTTCGATCAGCGCACCGGGCAACGGCAGCGCCACTACCTGCAAAGCGGTGCGCGCAGGTTTCAAGGGTTGCTCGGGGGTGCCGAAAAACTGCGTGTAACCGGCCTGCAGGCCTGCAAAGTCAAGCTTGCCGCCGGTTTCCTCGGCCCCCACCAGAAACACCCGCAACTGCACGATATCGCCCAGATCAAGGTCCTGTTGCCGGAGGATATTGCGCAGTTTGTTGAACACCGAAACGCTCTGCACTTCAGTGTTGCCATAGGCGGCAGGCGTACCCGCCGGAGCGTGTGGGTCGGCAAGGTCGGGCAAAGTGCCGCTGATGAACACCAGTGAACCGCCCCGGGTTT
>NZ_LJQT01000503.1:0-8861 GCF_001400515.1 Pseudomonas meliae
GTCTACACCCTCTTAGGGTCACGCTGAATGCAGGTTTCAAGCGGTGTGCTGATAAACACTTCGATGAAGCGTTCGTGACCAATGATCGAGCGAGCGGCTTCCCGGTCGGCCAGACTGTTTTCGGCGTTTGCTTCAAATGCTGCTCACGGTCTTTCGAGGACACTTGGCTGGTTTGCCAGACAAGGTTCTGTACGCCATGTGAGTTGTCCATGATCGCCTGTTCCTGATGTGCACACAGAACGAGAATACATTTTCTCCGCGAGGCATTCGTGCTCATGGAATAACCACATCTGCCACCTATCGGCCCTCGGCAAAATACGCTGAATTTCCCCGTATCACGATACTCACTTATCTACGCTGCATAGAAAACAGAAAGTCTCGCGTGACCGCGTCAATCGTGATTTTCAACTGCCGAGGTACGATTTTCATGACGTCTCTTCAAGTGATGACTGGCAATGCCGTCGTCAAAACCGTCGTTGAAGAAGCCTGTTCAAAAACCGTCTATCAATCATGGATGAGTGAACGTGCTCCAGAATATCAACACGATGCGGTCATGTTTCTGAATCACTGCCTGGCCCAGGCCGAGCGGGAAAACTGCGACCTTCCGGCTCAGCCTGAAGCGCTGGAACACTGGATGGAGCAGAACGTAGGGGTCGTAGCCGATCACTATGCGCTCTACCTTGAACAACGTCGCGCCGGGCAGCCCAGGCGATTTTTCAAGACCAAGGCTCACGCGATGTATTTCATTCAGCAGGTCGCGCCGACCAAGCTGGTTGACGGTGCATGGCTGTATGGCTTGCTGCCGCATTGGGCAGACTACCGTTTTCACGGTCTGATTCGTACTTACCTGGAAGAACTGGGCGACGGCGAACAGGCGCAGAATCATGTCTCCCTTTATCGCAAGTTGCTGGCCGACCTGGACTGCGACACCAGCGCCCCACTGGCAGATGACGCCTATCTGCAAGGCGCCATTCAGCTGTCACTGGGGCAACTGAGCGAGCAGTACCTTCCCGAGGTGATTGGTTACAACCTGGGCTATGAACAGCTGCCGCTGCATTTGCTCATCACATCGTTCGAACTGAATGAACTGGGCATCGACCCTTATTACTTCACGCTGCATGTGACGATCGATAACGCCAGCACCGGCCACGCACGCAAGGCTGCGCAGAGCGTTCTTGAGCTGTTGCCTGTGGGCCAGGAACGCGACGAATTTTATCGCCGTGTCGCCAATGGCTACAGGCTGAACGAGTTGGGCATGGGCTCTACCCAGGTCATCCAGTCGTTCGATCTGGAGCAGGAAGTGATCGCCATGCTGGAGCGCAAGCGGACCTTTGGTCAGCACATGCATTCCGACTATTGCCGTCTGGACGGCAAGACGGTCAACGAGTGGCTTGCCGAGCCCGACCAGATCCCGGAGTTTCTCGCCGTGCTGCAAAACAGGGGCTGGATCAAGCGTCACGAAGACCCTCTCAATAGCCGCTTCTGGAAATTGTTCGAAGGGGTCGGTGCACCGATGTTCGGCGTGTTCAATGGCTACGAAAAGCAATTGGTGCACGACTGGATCGCCGGCGAATGGCTGTCGGATGGCAGCGTTCAGCAGCCTGTCGGCAAGCGTCTGCCGGAAGCATTTCGATCCCGTTTCCGCAATCTGCAAGGCGGTGCTCAGCCATCGCCGGTTCTTGCCGTGCCTGCGTCGGCGGATGCTGACCCGGATGTGCGCGAGCTGCACATGAAACTCGAGTCGGCAGCAGCGTCCGAGAAGATGTCTACGTTGATCGAAAGCATGTCCCCGGCAAGGCACGCGACAGCCGCCGGGCTGCATGCCACTCGCCTGTTTGTCAGCAGCATGGCCGAACGAGTGACAGGAGCCCGCCCATGACTCAATCACTGCCCGACAGCGCCGCGCTGATTGCGCTCGCCCAGCGCCTCAAAACCAGTGGCTATCGTTTCATCACGCCCACGCCGTTGACTCATCAACACGTCAATCAACGCCCGGAAAACCGCATTGCCGCGTCACTGCGGGATGTCTTCGGCTGGAGCCGTACGATACCGGAATCCATGCTTCCGGTTGCAGAGGCTCAAGGGCTTTTGGAAGCCGGTATTCTTCAACGCAGCGAAGACGGCTTGAAGAGCCGGGTGAGATTTTCAAGCCTGGATGACTTGTTACTGGTGCATTCCGCGTTTCCTACCGGCGATGAAGACTCGGTGTTTTTCGGTCCGGATACCTATCGCTTTGCGCACTCCATCAATCGTCATCTGCAAGGCACTTCACACTCGATCAGCCGTGCTGTCGACATCGGCTGTGGCACCGGCGCTGGTGCCCTGCTGATCGCGGCTGCACGCGCGCAGGCGCAGGTCTACGCCGTCGACATCAACCCCAAGGCCCTGCATTTCGCTCAGACCAACGCCAGGGTGGCCGGGCTGGAAAACATGCAATGCTGCCACAGCGACATCCTCTCGGTCTGACGGGCAACTTCGACCTCATCGTTGCCAACCCGCCGTACATGAAAGACGCCAAACGCCGCGCCTACCGCCACGGTGGTGACGCATTGGGCGCGGACCTGTCAGTGCGCATCCTGCGCGAATCACTGGATCGCCTTACCCCGGGCGGCTCGTTGGTGCTCTATACCGGCGTGGCCATGGTGGGCGAGCACGACCCGTTCTTCGAGGCCGTACGCAACGATATCGATCATGCGGCGCTGGCATGGACCTATCGCGAACTGGACCCGGATGTGTTTGGCGAAGAGTTGCTTGAAGAGGGTTACGAAGACGTGGACCGCATTGCAGCGGTGGAGCTGGTGGTGACAAGGCGGGCATAGAAATGTCCCGCAGGCCCATTTCGGTGTTCTTTAATAGTTCAGGCTTATAACGCACATAAGAACCGAGCATTGGTCAGCCCGTCGGCCTCCCGGTAAAACTTGCCACACGCCCTTGATCAACGAGACGCCGTTGATCAGGGAAGACTTGTCGCAAAACGGAAGGGATGACACCACATGCTACGACTCAACAAAATTATCGAAACGGCGCTCTATGTAGAGAACCTCGCCAAGGCCAGGGACTTTTATTCCGACACCCTTGAACTGGATGTCATGTTTGAAAGGCCGACATTGGTGGCATTCAATGTGGGCGGTGTAAGTACCTTGCTGCTGTTCAAATGCGGAGCTTCACTGCAGACACAGTATCTGAGCGGCGGAGAAATACCGCCTCATGATGCGCAAGGGCGAATTCATGTGTGCTTCGCTATCAACGCCGACCAGATGCAACCTTGGGCTGATCGCCTTGCTCAGGCCGAAGTGGCCATCGAAGGCCGGACTGAATGGCCCCAGGGCGGATCAAGCATTTACTTCCGCGACCCCGATGAAAATCTCGTCGAGTTGCTGACGCCAGGGTGCTGGGCGATTTATTGAGTCGTTATTGATCAGTGACCCCAGCATATTTCTTTGCCGCATGCTGCTCAGCGAGCACGGCGTTCGTGATTTTTTCGATGTAATCAAACACCTCTTCCTGCACTGAATATACGTAATGCTCGTGGCGGTTTTTGGAGACAGTAAATGACCCAGCAGATCCTCCGGATCGGGCGCAACGCCTGGAGGCACGGCCAGGGTTTCGCCGGTTTGCTCAATCCTCGTGACAGGCTGAACCCTTGCCGGTCGATGCAGAGGGAAGCCCGCGAGCTTTAGCGATTCCTGATGCCGGGCATATCCAGCCAGATGCATGGGAAAATCCTTTGTCAGTCTACGCGTCCAGGTTTTTCTTACTCAGCAAAGAAAATCCTGACTTCGAGCGACTGTGCTCGTTTTTTCTTGATTAACTAGTGATAAGCGTAGGTCTTCTCACATCCTTGGAGAAAAACAGACGTGTATATCGCCGCAAAAATGTTATGTTATAACAATAACAAATCATCAAGCGCAGTCTTCCAAAGCGACCCTCCAATCCATGATCAGCCCTCTTTTCCAGTCCCGCCGTGTAGTCACAACCCTCTGCCTGCTGGCCAGCGGCGCAGGTTACGCAAACGCTTCCGAACAGGTCGAGCTTGCCCCGTCCACGATTAAGGCTACGGCCCAGTCGCAAGATGGAGAGCATCTCGATTCAGTTACCCATGCCGGTTCTCGCCTGTCATTGACGGCCTTGCAGACCCCGGCCAGCACCAGCTCGCTCGATGGCGACGAGGTTCGCAGTCGCGGTGACGCCAATGTGCAGCAGGCCGTGGCCCGCAGCCCCGGCATCACGGCGATCGGTACGCCCGGCGACGGAGGCACGGCGTTGTCCGCGCGTGGTTTCACAGGTCAGGGCTCGGTGATGCAATTGTATGACGGCAGCCGCATGTACAGCGCCATGGGCACCGTCACCATGCCGGTCGATACCTGGGCAATCGACCGCATTGAAGTGCTGCGCGGCCCGGCCTCCGTGCTCTATGGCGAAGGCGCTACCGGGGCAGTGATCAATGTCATTCCCAAGAAACCTTTTGAAGGCGATATCGAAAACCACCTGCGCCTTGGCTACGGTTCGTACGATAGCCAGCAGACCGCGCTGGACAGCGGCGGCTCGTTAACCGATCAATTGAGTTACCGTTTGAACCTCAATCAGCTGCGCAGCAACGGCTGGATCGATGACGGCGACTCGCAAGGCACGTTTTTCAGTGGTGCCCTGCGCTGGCAGGCCAGCGAAGACCTGACGTTCACCCTCGCCCATGACGGCGGCAATCAGCGCCCGATGAACTACTTCGGCGTGCCGATGATCAACGGCCGTTATCACGAAGGCTTGCGAGACAAGAACTACAACATCGAGAACGACAGGCAACATTACGACGACCAATGGACGCGGCTGACCACCGACTGGCAGATCTCCGACCGGCTCACTTCATCCAACGAGCTTTACTACCTGACCTCGCACCGACGCTGGCAGAACGCCGAAAACTACAACTGGGACGCTGCTACTCAGCAGCTGTCGCGCAGCGGTTATTTCAGCATCAAGCACAATCAGGAGCAGGTGGGAGATCGGCAGACGTTCACCTTCAAACACAGCCTGGGCGGGCTGGATAGCCAGAGTGTGCTGGGAATGGACGTCAACCGTATCCGTTTCAAGCTGACCAACAATTCGCCCTACAACGATGTGAATCCCGCGGGAGACCCCATTGATATCGAACATCCGGCACCGGGCAATTTTCAGAGTGCGTCGCCCTATTCGGAGCTGTTCAAAAGCACGACCCGACAACTGTCGGTCTTCGGGGAAAACCGCACGCAACTGAGCGACCAACTCTCGGTGATCACAGGCGTGCGCCGTGACTACGTGGATATCGAACGCAACGCCCTGCGTGACGACAGCCGCACAGAAAAGGACCTGATCGGCAACAACTGGAAAATCGGACTGGTTTACGCGCTGACGCCGGACAGCTCTGCCTACGCTCAATACTCGACCAGCACCGATGGCGTTGGCAGCCTTGTCTCGCTCAACCCCACGCAGCAACAATTCGACCTCGCCACCGCCAGGCAATCGGAGGTGGGTTTCAAACAGGCCCTGTGGGACCAGCGCCTGGAGTGGACGCTGGCGGCTTACCATATCGTCAAGAAAAAGCTGCTCACTACCGATGCCGGCAATCCTGACCTCACCCAACAGGTAGGCCAGCAGTCTTCCGACGGGCTTGAGGCCAGCATGAAGCTGCAACTGCCGCAGGACTGGGCCCTGAGCGCCAACGCGGCCTTCGTTCGTGCGCGCTATGACCAATTTGATCAGAGCGTATCGGGCGTGGCCGTCTCGCGTGACGGCAATACACCCGTCGATGTGCCAAAGCGCACGGCCAACCTGTGGCTCGACAAACAGCTCGGCAGCGCTGTGCAGATCGGCGCCGGGCTACGCTACGTCGACAGCCGATACGCCGATATCGCCAACACCCGCGAACTGCCCGCCTACACCGTGGCGGACGCCAGCCTGTCATGGAAAGCACTGCGCAATACCACGCTCGGCTTGCAGGCGCGCAATCTGTTTGATCGGCAATACGCAACGAGTCAGTACAACGAAGGCCAGCAATGGATTCTGGGTGAACCCCGCTCGCTGTACGTGACTGCGGACCTGAGTTTCTGATGCTTGCGCTAGAGCGTATCGCGTGGGCGCCGGAACAGGCGTCGGTCTGCGCGCACGAACACTTCGCCCTGAAAGATATCAACCTGCAGATCGCTGCCGGCGAGTTTGTCGGCCTGATCGGTCCCAATGGTAGCGGCAAGACCAGCCTGCTGCGTTGCGCATTCCGCTACAGTCGTCCGCACAGTGGCAAGGTTGCGATCAGCGCTCACGATATCTGGTCCCACAGCCCGCGCTGGTGCGCCCGGCACGTCGCAGTGGTCGCTCAGGAATTCCCCGATGCATTCGGCCTGACGCTGCTGGACGTGACGAGCATGGGCCGCGCGCCTCACCAGGGCTTCTTCGCTGCGGACAGCGCCCACGACCGCGCGATTGTGCAGAGCGCTTTGAACGCCGTAGGGCTGGCGGGCTATGAACAGCATCGGTTCGACACATTGTCCGGCGGCGAGAAACAGCGTTGCCTGCTGGCGCGGGCACTGGTGCAAGAACCTCGGTTAATGGTGCTCGACGAGCCGACCAATCACCTGGACCCGCGCCATCAACTGGAACTGCTGGGGCTGGTCAAGCAGCTCGGCGTGGCGACGCTGGCCAGTATCCATGACCTGAATCTGGCGGCGGCATTCTGTGATCGCCTGTGTGTCATTCATCACGGCAGGCTCATTGCGCAAGGCACGCCCCAGGAAGTGCTGACCCCGGAAATGCTGCTCCACGTATTCGGCGCCAAGGCGCTGGTCGATAGCCACCCTCTGCGTGATTACCCGCGCATTACCTGGATACCCTGAAATGAACGCCCTGCTCACCCGCCTGGCTTTGATCACCTTGTTGTGCAGTCCTATGGTGCAAGCGCAACCCAGCGCCTACCCCGTCACCGTGCAAAGCTGCGACCGCTCGGTGACCTTCACGGCTGCGCCGCAGCGTGCAGTCAGCAACGATGTAAACCTCACCAAAATGATGGTTGCCCTGGGCTTGCAATCACACATGGCCGGCTACAGCGGCATCACCGGCTGGAACAAACCTGATCAGGCCCTGCTGCGCGACCTTGGCAACCTGCCCGAGCTGGCCAGCAAATACCCCTCTCTGGAAACACTGCTCAATGCCAACGCCGACTTCTATTTTGCCGGCTGGAACTATGGCATGCGGGTGGGTGGCGACGTCACGCCGCAGAGCCTGGACCCATTGGGTATTCAGGCCTATGAACTGACCGAGTCCTGCGCGCAGATAATGCCGCGCGCTGAAGCCACACTTGCGGATGTCTACAACGACTTGCTGAACCTGGGTCGGATATTCGACGTGCAGGCCCGCGCAGAGGCGCTGGTTGCGCAAATGCGCCGCAGCGTGAGCGAGGTTCAGGCAAGCGTGGCAGGCAAATCGTCGCCCAGGGTTTTCATGTATGACAGCGGTGAAGACCGGCCCATGACCGCCGGGCGGCTGGCAATACCCCAGGCACTGATCAGCGCCGCAGGCGGGCAGAATGTCATGGGCGACGTCGCGGCCAGCTGGACCCACGTCAACTGGGAGTCGGTTGTGCAAAGCAACCCCGAGGTTATCGTGATCGTCGACTACGGCGAAGTCAGCGCCGCGCAGAAACAGCACTTCCTTGAAAGCAACCCGGCGCTGCAATCCGTCGACGCGATCCGCAACCGACGCTATGTCGTGCTGCCCTACGTGGCGGTGACGCCAGGCATCGACAACGTCGCGGCCATCGAGACGCTTGCAGCAGCATTTCATGACGTGACGCGATGACCCTGGCGCAGTGGCTGACCGAGCACCCTCGCCGTTACACGGGGTTGCTGATCACTCTGACGCTCGTGCTGCTGATGTCATGTCTGGTGTGCATCACCTTCGGCGCGGCCCCTGTGCCGTTGAACCGGGTGATGGATATCCTGATGTTCAAGCTGTTCGGCGCCAGCGAAAACCCACCTCTCTGGACCGCGGGACAGGAAACCATCGTCTGGCTGATACGCACGCCCCGCGTGTTACTGGGCGTACTGGCAGGCGCGGGACTGGCCCTGATCGGCAGCGTCCTGCAAGCAGCGACGCGCAACCCGCTGGCCGACCCTCACCTGCTGGGCGCGACACTTGGCGCGGTTATCGTGGTCATGCATGTAGGAGAAGTGCTTGGCACGCTGACATTGCCACTGGCTGCGTTTGTCGGCTCGCTGGTCAGCCTGTGCCTGGTGCTGTGGCTGGCCAGCCACAAAGGCCGCCTGGACAGCCAACGCCTGCTGCTCGGCGGCGTGGCCGTGTCCTTTGTAATGATGGCGATCGCTAACCTGTCGTTGTTTCTGGGCGATCACCGCGCCAGCTCCTCAGTGCTGTTCTGGATGCTCGGCGGGCTGGGGCTGGCGCGCTGGGAGCTGCTTGTTGTGCCACTGATCACGGTTCTGTCTGGCTGGGTTCTTTTGCAAGGGCTGGGTCGTTCCCTGAACGCACTGATGGGCGGCGATCAGACCGCCACAAGCCTTGGTCTGCAAGTACGCAACGTGCGCCTGCTGGTTTTCCTGATCGCCTCACTGATGACCGGCGTGCTGGTTGCGCTGTGCGGCTCCATAGGTTTCGTCGGCCTGATGGTGCCGCACATCGCCAGACGTCTGGTGGGCTCGGAGCATCGACGACTGCTGCCCGTCGCCACGCTTCTGGGTGCTTTGTTGATGATCTGGGTGGATGTCATTTCCCGCACTCTTATCGCGCCAGAAGATCTGCCTATCGGTATTGCGACGGCTTTGTTGGGAGGATTGTTTTTTATTTTCATGATGAAGCGAAACTAGGAGGGTGTAGACAAA
>NZ_LJQT01000058.1:0-312 GCF_001400515.1 Pseudomonas meliae
TTTACGCAGTCTACTGGTGCTTGGAGCTCGATCTGTCATGGCCAACCTGGGCAATAAGCAAGACCCTCTCAGTCGCTGGATCCGCAACCTCATGGAGCGACGGGGTTACTGGCGTGCGGTCGTGGCGATTGCCGCCAAGAATGCGAGGATGGCCTGGGCCGTCCTGCATTACGGCGACACGTTCAAGCCTGAACAGGCAGAACCAACGGGCGCGTAAACACCAGAGGTCATGACTGATCACCTTGTAAGGCGTTAGGGCGAGGATCATGAGCGGATAAAAGGATCAATGTGCACTGCCGTCGTTGATGTGAA
>NZ_LJQT01000111.1:0-245 GCF_001400515.1 Pseudomonas meliae
ACTACAAGGGCTTCCCCATTGAGCACAAGCCCAATAGTTTCTGTTTGACTCCGCTGCATGTGCCTGATCGACGGAAAGAAGGTGAAGGACTGCGGTACTACAAACGGTCATATTGAGCTGATCGCTCGGACCCTGATGAAAGACGCACGTGAGGGCCTCGTTCGCTAATCGGGACTGAATTTCCCATACGATTTTTCAGGTATCCCTCACGCAGGTCCAACCCGCTTCACATCAACGACGGCAGT
>NZ_LJQT01000327.1:0-5432 GCF_001400515.1 Pseudomonas meliae
AAACCCGGGGCGGTTCAACGCTTCGTTTGACCCACCCTTACTTGGAAGCCATACATTCGACCTCAACTTTAGCGCCCATTGCCAGGCCACTTACTGCAACTGTGCTTCTCGTGGGGTAACTCCCCTTCTGGAAGAAGCGCGCATAGACACCGTTGAATTCAGGAAAATCCGCCATGTCGACGAGAAACACGGTGCACTTGATAACGTCAGTGAGTGCGTATCCATGCGCCGTAAGTACAGCTTTAATGTTCTCCATCGTCTGTCGGGTCTCGCTACCTATACCACCGGCGACGAGCTTTTGTGACGCGGGATCCAATCCAACTTGCCCTGAGAGATACAAAGCCTGACCTTTCTTGACAGCTTCCGAGAATGGCAGATCCCCTTTGACGACCTTGCCGGAATTCAGGAATTCGACTTGAGCAATCGCTGGCGTTATGCAAGCGAAGGCAAGAATGCCTGAAAGGATAATGGCCTTAGTATTCATTGCTTTCCTCTTACGTGGTAACGATATGGGATTGAAGGGTGCTCGCCGTCTGGTTTGATCAGCGCTTCAATGCGAAATCAACTGCTGCTTCTGCATGAATGACGGTCGAGTCGAATCCTGGCAAAGGAAGCTTATCGGTATCAAGGATCAGACAAATTTCGGTGCAGCCAAAAATCACCGAGTCCGCTCCTTCGGCCTTCGCCTTGTCGATCAGCGAAATCAAAGCATCACGCGACCGATCAACGATCTTTCCGAGACTAAGTTCACTGAAAATGATGTCGTGGACGAGTGCGCGCCCTTCTGCATCCGGGACAATCACGTCGATGCCGTGACCCTTCATCCGCCCGGGATAAAAATCGCTCTCCATCGTGTAGCGGGTAGCGAGCAGCAGCGGCTTCGAGCGTCCATGAGATTTGAGACGGGCAGCCGCTTCATCGACGATATGAATGAAGGGCAAGCTCGTTGCTGACGAAACGGCGTCGGCGACCAGATGCATGGTGACGGCGCAGATCATGACGCAGTCAGCCCCTGCTCCCTCCAGGCTGCGGGCTACCTCAGCCAGCCTGTTGCCCGCATCCTCCCACCGTCCGGACTTTTGCATGTCTACAATCGTCTGGAAATCGACGGAGTGAAGAAGTATTTCGGCTGAGTGCAGCCCGCCAAGGCGTTGATTGATTTCCTCGTTGATCTTTCGATAGTAGACGGCTGATCCTTCAAAGCTCATTCCGCCAATGAGGCCGATTTTACGCATGCTCATTATCTTTTCTTCCTGTAAACAAAAGCGTCACGCAAGATTCACTGAATATGTTTCGACGAATTTCCTGAGTAATCTTGTCGCTTCTGGCGTTTCGTCTAAAGCCGACAGAAGCAAGTCGAGGTTTCTTCCCTCGCTACGAAGCGTTTCCGCTCGACGGTGAAGGCAAGCCGCTGAGATATCAGGGGTGAATTCGGGATGAAATTGCGTAGACATTGCCCTGGGTCCGTAGCGGACGACCTGATGCGGATCATGCTCTGAGAAAGCGAGGACCTTGGCCTCTGGGGGCAGCTCAGCGATTGTCTGCTCATGCGTCAGGTGCGCTGTAAACTGTAAAGGCCAGTCCTTGAGCAAAGGATCGCTCTCTGCAGCGGGTAGTAGACTTATGGTCTGGCAGCCTACTTCTCGGCCCTGCGGATGAAAGTCGACACGCCCGCCCAGTGCGTGAGCCATAAGCTGATGCCCATAACAAACACCAAAGAGGGGCATGCCAATTGCCATCGCTTCTCTGATCCATTGAGCGGTCTGCTCACTCCAGGGGAGCCTGTCTGTGACCATCGACCACGATCCGGTGATGATGGCAACACGATTTGCATCAGGCGCTGGCAATCGTTGCCCTTCGAAAACTCTTACGACGTCCACTGCATCGATGGGCAGGCTGAGTGCGTCGCAGAACCATGCAGGAATGTCACCGAAACGCGATCGGATTTCCTCAGAAGGTGTACCGACTTGAATAATGAGCAGAGCAGACATACTTGACACCTTGAATCAAAGAGCTGGGGAGCGAGTATGTTTTCAGCATTACTGATACTCATCCTTGCCCGGTTTTAAAGTTGCTTGAGCGAAGTGCGCCATTGCTTTCTGCATTTCTGGATTTCGAACGAGGAGCATTGCCACTTCGCATAGCTAAGACGATTCCCGTCGCAATAATTGCAATCCCCAATGCGTGGTATGGATGAATGTGTTCATTGAGGAAGATAACGGCGAGAATGACGCCGAAGACTGGAATGAGGTGAACCGAAAACCCTGCACGGGACGCGCCCACACGTGCCACTCCAATGTTATAGAGCAGGTAAGCTGCAACAGAGGGGAAAATTCCCAGGTAAGCCAGTGCAGCAAATGACGTTCCGTTCCATGTCGGAACGAGACCTGACAACCTTTCCCATTGGTGCAGGGGCATGAGCACGACCAGTCTAACGACAATTTGCACCGCCATCAAGCCGATACGGTCGATGTCTGGTGGGAATCCCCTGAGCCAGAGCGTATAGAAGGCCCAGGCGATCATGGCGCCGAAGACGATCAGATCACCGTGGGAAAGCGACAGCGAAACAATCCGCGAGATC
Source organism: Pseudomonas meliae (assembly GCF_001400515.1). Lineage (NCBI taxonomy): Bacteria > Pseudomonadati > Pseudomonadota > Gammaproteobacteria > Pseudomonadales > Pseudomonadaceae > Pseudomonas > Pseudomonas meliae. The sequence goes on from NZ_LJQT01000327.1 coordinate 2,582, forward strand.
TCGCCGTGACTGATGATGACAAGCACCCCGGCGAATGACAGCAAAAGGCCAATAATCTGCACTGCATACAAGCGCTGTCGATAAAATATCGCGGACAATAATACGATCAGGATGGGTATCAAAGAATTCAGCAACAATGCATTGGAAGCGGTCGTGGATTGCAGTCCGATGTAGACGAAGGAATTGAACGCCACCACGCCTGCCAGGGAAACGCTCAGGATGCGCCAGCGATATTGCCAATATCGTGGCAGATCACGCCGCATGGGTTTCCAGGCAAACGGAAGTAGAAGGACCAGCGCGATCACCCATCGCCAGAACAGCAGCGACATGGGGGGCACGGTCCCACGGACCAGGCGGCCGATCAGGAAATTCCCGGCCCAGAACAATGGGGGAGGCACCAGTAGCAGCAATCCCAGCCAATCAACGACGGGTGACCGGATGTGGTCATTCCTTTCGTTAGCGCACGTCATGACACGCTGCCCTCCCTTGGATAAAGGCGGTCATCGAAGTCATTCAACGTGGGTTGCGGACACCAATCCTGCTCAGCGTGAAGATTCATCAGCCGAGTTCGCCAGTCCTGCAATACCGTGGCGCGCTGCGAATCGTCCAGGTAAGGGATATGCCATCCTATAAATGGATGATGCACGGAAAACCCCGTATAGCCGAGCGTGCCCTGCAGCAACGGCTTGAGCATGTCTTCCAGCGGGCCGTGAATCCCGCGCGGGCCGAACATGTGCTGCTGCCCACCCAGGGTCACGCTCACCAGGGCACGTTTGCCGACCAGTCCGCCACGATCGTAGAAGCGTTTGCCGCCATAGGTCACGCCCGAGACGAAGACGCGATCGATCCATCCCTTCAGGATGGCGGGCGGCCCATACCAGAAGATCGGAAAATTCAGAACAAGCAGGTCGCACCAGCGGAGCTTCTCCAGCTCCTCCTGAATATCCTTTCGTAGGGTACCCGTCGAAACGGCGTGGCGTTGCTCCAGCGCGTACACGCAATAGTCGGGGTTGGCCCGACTCGTGAAGTCCGCTGTCGATGCGACCGGGTTGAACTGCATCGCATGCAGATCGGAGACCTGGACGACATGCCCCTGCTGGCCGAACACCTCGACTGCAGTATCCTTCAACGCGGCACTGAAGGACCGCGGTTCCGGGTGCGCGTGGACAATCAGTATGTTCATGGGGACGTCGGCTCTTGAGTGACGTCAACCCACCGTGCGCCGACCAGGCTGGCCATGCGCTGCGGCTCGATGCGTACTGCTGCATTGGGTGCGCCGCCGGCAGGGAACACCTCGGCGAATGCCCTGAGCGAGACATCGCAGAACACTTGAAGTGGACGGATCAGTCCGAATGGGCAAACGCCCCCAACCGGGTGACCGGTCTCTCGTTCCACGTCGACGGCGTCCAGCATTCGTGCCTTGACGCCGAACTGTTGCTTGTATTTGCGGTTGTCCAGGCGCGCATCGCCGCGTGTGACCAGCACGATGACTTCCTCGCCCACACGCAGCGATAGTGTCTTGGCGATCTGGCCATCCACCACGCCGAGTGCTTGCGCGGCGAGCGATACCGTCGCCGTGCTGTCGGCCAGTTCGAAAACTTCAACATCGGCGGCGTTCTGAGCAAAGAAAGCTCTGACTGACTGCAAGCTCATTCACGATTCCTCTTTGCGGCGGGCTCACCAGGTCAGAGCCCGCCGCGTCACGCAAGTCACACAAACAGTTGTCCGCTGGCGGCAACTGCCGCTTCGCCACCAACGCGAATACGCAGCGCATGGCCATCCCGCTCCCAGGAAGCGTGGATCTCACCATCACGGCCGATTTCGATGCCTTGCTCTGCGAGGTAGCTGCCGGTGGCAGCTTCAGGGTGCTTATGGCGTGCGATATAGGCCGCCACCGAGCCATTGCCAGAGCCACATACGGGATCCTCCGGTACACCTTCACCCGGCGCGAAAGTTCGCACGCGGATACGCACCGGGCCGCCATCGCCACGCTCGACAAAAACCGTCAGACCTGCTGCGCGCAGCGTCTTGCATTCGCGCGCGATGAGTCCGAAGTCAGGGTCCAGAGCAGAAATCGTTTCGAAGCGTGCGAGTTGGACGATCAACCACGGTACGCCTGTGGAAACCACCTCGAAAGGCGTCTCGGCCAGGTCGCTCTCGGTGCAACCGAGCATCTTTGCCACGGTGGCCCGTGTGAGGCCTGCATCGCGATAATCTGGCTCGGCCTGGGTCATGCGCAAGAGCTTTCCACTGGGCGAGGGGAGGACTTCCACCGGCACGATGCCGATGCCGCATTCCTGCCGGAGCAACGTGGCGTCAGCCTTGTCGGGGTATCGGGCCAGAACAGAGTGCGCAGCGGCGACCGTCGGATGTCCGGCGAACGGCAACTCGCTCATAGGGGTAAAGATGCGGGCGCGATAGTCAGCGTCCGGCGTGGTCGGCTTGAGGATGAACACAGTCTCCGACAGGTTCATCTCGCGCGCGATCTTCTGCATGGTCTCGGCCGGAATGTCATCGGCGTCGAACACTACCGCAGCAGGATTGCCGTAAAGAGGACGATGCGTGAAGGCGTCAACTTGAACGAAATCGGTCGGCATAGAGGCACTTCCATTGAGTGAAAGAAATAGGCTTTCATCATAGAAGTCGATATATCATAGAAGTCGATATGCTTTATGTAAACTTATAAAGTGTCACGACACACTTTTGGCGCGCTCCTTTAATGCGGTTTACTCCTCGCGCATCTCGAATGTTCGATGGCCTTCACTTGCCTCGGTCGCTTTGTGGCCCAATGGCGAAGACTTCCTCGAGGCTGCCTGGAAACAGGACTTCGGGTTCTAAGAGGGTGTAGACA
>NZ_LJQT01000501.1:0-775 GCF_001400515.1 Pseudomonas meliae
AAATTTCTGACAGTCTCCGGCTCGGTGAACCTTGATGTCTTTCGGGGCATTGATCCCGAGCCTCACCTGATTGCCGTTGATACCCAGAATCTGCACGGTGATGTCATCACCGATTGAAAACGTTTCACCAATTTCCCGCGTCAGTACCAGCATTTTTCCCACCCTTCTCGTTGCGCAAAAAGGCAGGGTGCATCGCGAAACCGAGCGCTTCAATGCGCTGATGGCAAATCAGTAACGCCCTTCAAACGCATCGGAAAAGACTGAAGGAAGGGTCTTACTTTCTAGCTAAATCTGTAGGAAATATCGCTGGCAGCCGCAGTTTTCATGCAGCAGACCAGCGCGGCCCCAGCAGGATGATGGTGGCGCCGATCACGCAGAAAGCCAGACCCAGCCAGTCCGTGCCCAGCGGCCTGACCCGCTCGACCAGCCCCAGCCAGGCAATCGACGCGACGATGTAAATTCCTCCATACGCCGCATAGGCTCGTCCTGCATAGGCCGCTTCCACACGTGTCAGCAACAGCGCGAACAGTGTCAGACTGATGAGTGCCGGAATGACTCACAGCGCGCTTTTGCCTTGGCGCAGCCATAGCCAGAAGGCATAGCAGCCGAATATCTCGAACAGGGCTGCGAGAAAGAACCACAGGTAATTGAGCACGATGGACTCGCTGAAAGGGGCTTAAAAGAGGAGCGTAACCCTATCAGAAAACAGCGCGGTCATGACCCTGATGACCTTGAACACGTCGCTCAAGAGGACGCAGAGCGTCCAGAACGGCAT
>NZ_LJQT01000501.1:848-2466 GCF_001400515.1 Pseudomonas meliae
GCATGCGACGCGGAGCGTCGCACGATAGTCAACGTACGCAACGGCATTCCGGCCCGAAACGTCGCACGATAGTGAGATGCTCGCGTCCGCTTTTGAGCTGTGTCAGGCATGCCCTTTCTGCGCCTTGGCGCGCATCTTTGCGCACATGATGGTCATTTCGTCATACATCGCCTGTGGCTGGTTGCGCTTCAGGTCCCAGGCCATTCGGCCTTCTTCGTGGGGCAGGATCATGAACTCGCCTGCGGCTACCTGCCTGAAGATGTAGTCGGCAATATCTGCGGCAGTGATCGGTGACTTCTCCAGCAGTCTGCCGATCTGCGCTTTCATGGCAGGCGTCGGGCCTCGAAACGAATCCAGCAAGTTGGTCTGAAAGAACGACGGACAAACCACATGCACGGCGACGCCCTGATCATGCACTTCAACCAGCAGGCTTTCGGAAAGTGCCACAACCCCTGCCTTGGCGACGTTGTAATTGCTCATCGCCGGGGCCTGCATCAACGCGGCCATCGACGCAATGTTGATGATTTTGCCTTTGCTGGCCTGCAACATAGGCAAAAACGCCTTGCAGCCTTTGACGACCCCCATCAGGTTGATCGCGATCTGCCAGTCCCAGTCTTCCAGCGACAGCTCGTTGAAGAAGCCACCCGATGCCACGCCCGCGTTGTTGACGATGATGTCGATGCCGCCCAGTCGCTCTTCACATGCCTGAGCAAACGCCGTGAGCTGACTGTAATCGCGAACATCGCAACGCTGAACGAACCCGTCACCACCCGCCTCGCGCACCAGCGTCAGGGTCTCCTGCAGACCGGCATCGTTGATGTCCGACAGCGCCAGCCGCCAGCCTTCGCGCGCCCAGCGCAGTGCAATTTCACGACCCAGACCTGAGCCGGCGCCAGTAATCATGATGCGGTTTTGCATAGCCGAGTGCCTTGTGATGTGCAGGAGTTGCCTGAGTGTAATCACAGCCGGGGCCCTACAACCCCACCATCAAGGCGCTGAATGCCTGGAGCAAACCCGAAGCTCATGAATGCCGCACGCGTGATACGAAACGCATCAATAACAGGCCGTACACCGACACATTGACCAACAGCACAATGCCCCCCAGCCACAGCTGTATGCCCGGCGTAAGCCCGACAGGGTAGATCAGCGGAATCAGATAATGCTCGACGAAGCCGCCGTCATATCCTTGCTCACCGGCTGTGCGGCGCAGTGTGTTTTCCAGCGGTGTCAGTGGGCAGTACAGATGCAGAAACTCAACCGCAGCCCCCCACGCAACTGCCGGAACGTGTAGTAATGCCAGCCACGGCCTGCTCACTACCAGCAGACCGCCGAACAGCACGAATACGATGAACAGTAGATGAAACGCGACCACGGCATCTGCCGCCACTCGATAAAACATCTGCGCGCCCCCTGCTGGATTTCAATCAGGTCATCTGTGCAAATCAGCGGAGAATTTTCACGTCATTTAGTTCAATAATTTTTAAGATCATTTCAGGCACTTTCCATCAACTAGACCCGAATTATTGTCGGACAAAAACACATCAAGTCCATGATTTTAATGATTTTTTAGATATGTAAGAAATTATTAAAAATAGATGAAACTGAACCGCCCCGGGTT
>NZ_LJQT01000264.1:0-3161 GCF_001400515.1 Pseudomonas meliae
TGTCTACACCCTCCTAGAAAAAACAGATGCTCCGTCACCAGCTCAGCCGGCAGACATGACGGAGTGACTACCAAGCAGTGGAGACAGAGGAGTAAGAAGGCCTGTTTCCTACAGGAAGTGCTGACCGTAAGGTTTGTCCCCGAATGCTGCGGGCTCCGCGTTGTCGACATAGCGTGATAGTGCAGGACTTGCATTGCTGATAGAAATTTCCGATGGAACCTCACGCTTAGTGATGACCACGCATAGCCCCGCAACATGAACAAATGGCCCAGCACACAGGATATGTAGATTATGCAAATCAGGAATGTCCACACTTCTTCATTGATAAGGCTGGCGCAGAATACCTCGACACCTCGCCAAGTTAGAAGCACCACATAGGCCACTTTCACTTCACAAGCACCGTATTGGAATCTTTACAGGAGAGTAAAAGCTATGCGTTCCAGGGTTATAACTCCATCGCTGGTAGTCATTATGCTTGCATGTGCATCAGCCGCGCCAGCTTGCTTCGCCACAGACATGACTCCCGGCGTGCAGAACGAGAGCACGTCAGAGGCGGATTTTCAGCAATGGCTGGCTACTTTCCGCAGCAATGCAACTACTAAGGGCATCGACACAGCCACACTCGATCTTGCCTTCCAAAACATCACGCTTGACCCAACTGTGCACCAGTTGGACACGGCGCAACCAGAGTTCACGACGGCCATCTGGGATTACTTGTCTGAGCGTCTGACTCCGAAGAATACCCAGCAAGGGCAGGAGCTTCTGCAAAAAGAGCCAGTTTTGAACGAGGTAGAGCGTCATTACGGTGTGAATGCGAAGATTATCGCGGCCATCTGGTGTATTGAGAGCGGCTACGGGAAGGATATTGGTAGTCGCGATGTGATTCGTTCCTTGGCCACGCTTGCTTACAAGGGCCGGCGGATGAATTACGGGGCTACACAGTTGATGGCCGCCCTTCATATCCTGCAAAACAAAGACATTGCTCGCGCGCAATTGATTGGCTCGTGGGCTGGCGCGATGGGGCAGACGCAATTCATCCCGACGACCTATCTTGACTATGCAGTTGATTTTAACCACGACAATCGGCGCGACGTTTGGAGTTCCCGTGCCGATGCGCTGGCCTCCACTGCCTCTTATTTAAAACGCAGTGCTTGGAACTCGCGCATCTCTTGGGGACAGGAGGTGCAGTTGCCCGAGAATTTCGATTACGCTCAGGCTGACATGTCGATCAAGAAACCCGTTGCAGAATGGCAACGGCTCGGGGTGATGGGAACGACGCACGCGATTCCGGGCGAGCTCGCACAGGAGCAAGCATCGGTCTTGCTGCCTGCTGGTTATCGCGGGCCAGCATTTATGGTCCTAAGTAATTTCCGTAGCATTCTGCGCTATAACAACTCCATTGCCTATGCGCTAACGATCGGGCTACTAGCCGACAGTTATGCTGGCGGGACCGGCGTGTCTCACCCGTGGCCGACTGATAACCCTCCCTTGGGCAGCATTGCGCAGGTAACCGATTTGCAGAAACTGCTGACTGCTAAGGGCTACTCCCTGGGTACTGCTGACGGTGTGATAGGGGCGATGACCCGGGCGGCCATCCGGGCTTACCAGAAGGATCAGCATTTGCCACCCGACGGTTACGCTAGCACTGTACTACTGGAGAGTCTGCGCCGATAGGTGTACTCACTTCATAGGTTTAGCTCGCTATATTTTTTTGGGGGGGGTCGCCGGGTTACACCCCCCCAGAAAGTTTGTATAATCGTGTGCAGCCCCAGAATAAGATCGCTTCGATATTTATAATTTACCTATTAAAATCATAGTGATACGAATAGCCGTCGGGTACTTCTATTTTGAGGAAACGCTCTGGGCGCGGATCTGGATCTCTCAAGCCTGGTCTATCGAAGGAAAGGATGTTGACTTGAAAACTCGTGAATATTATGTCGCGGCAGCGGCCGGTTTAATTGCAGGTAACGTTTCTAGCTTTGTCAAGTGGGGGACGGAAATCCCATTTCCGCCTCGCACACCAGATCGTCCAATCCCGCCTTTAGAGATGCTTGATTCGCTCGGTATCAACGCTAATCAGCTTACCTACGTGTACTCCGAGCACATGGTGAATTATGGCAGTGCCTTGATTCACCAAAGCTTTTCCATTTTTTTCGCCATTTTCTATTGCCTGACTGCGCTTAGGTATCCGCGTATTGCCGTTTGGCAAGGTTTTGGCTTTGGCATGCTTGTAACCCTGGCTTTTCACGGGGTACTTTTACCGATGTTTCACTGGGCTCCTCCGCTCTGAGAGCTTCCTCCAGCGGAATGGGCATCTGAAACCTTTGGACACTTGCTATGGATATGGGTGATCGAAGTCATACGTCGCGATCTGCAGCAACGTTGGTCGCCCGGCCCTGGTTAGCTGTAACGACCTGCAATCGAAATGGCCTCAACCTGCGACCATCGCGTTTTTCGACCGGGATTGATTGCTTGGCGGTAAAAGCGACGTTTCAAGCTGGGCCAGCTCTGTGACGCGCAGGCCAGCTGTGTGAGTGAGCCAAAGCAGCAGCACGTCCGCTCTGGCATGCGGCCTGTCATCGAAGCCACTCTCTATGAGGTGTTTGATTTGACCACGTCGAAGGTATGTTGCACTAAGGATCTTGGCTGTAGTGGAACTCTCTATCAGGATTGGCGGAAATTCGCTGTCGTTCCAAAGAGAGTCAGCAGCAGGCCTCCGGGAAAGCCTACCACCAGTGTTTATGCGGCGTTATAAGAAAATGCTACCGCGCCTGCTGCTCGATGGCAGGCGCACGGCCCAGACAGGCGCCACCAAACCCCAACCGTCCCGATAACGGTTTCCTACTGACGGCTCTTCATCAATCGCGTTTCCTGTACCTGACACCATCTGCAGGTACTGCCACATGCTTCCCTCCAGAACCTATTGCTTCAGATCCAAACGTAGCCTTTTGGGCTTCCTGGGCTTGGTCATGGCCGCCCAGATCACCCTCGCACACGCGGAGACGTGGGTCATTACGGACCGTAACCATCCCGTTCAGACACCGGCACATGTCCGGCTGATTCTCCTGGACGAGCAAGAGCGGCTTGAGACCAAGCTTTCGGAAGGGCTACCAGCGAATCAGCAACAAGCCATCTCAATCATGCAGCAACGCCTCAAGAGC
>NZ_LJQT01000383.1:0-8651 GCF_001400515.1 Pseudomonas meliae
TTGTTCAGCGTCTCCCTAGTCCTGCAAATATACGTTGGTATATATAACTCATACTCACAGATAAACATGACCTACTTTTGCAGGTTTTAACAGTTGTTCAAAACTCGATAAGCTTTACTCACTGTCCGGCAACTATTAACTCACGGCCTTTTTCTGTTATCGCCGACCGCCTGTTTGTTTATCACGCTGGCGGGTACGCGCCTGCACAGCCGATTCGAGGTGAACAATGCATTCGATATTTGAATTCGGTAAAAGCCTGCGCACGCCCCGTTTTGTAAAACCCGGTGCGCGCACTCCTTACTGGGCCGATGGTATTTGCCTGGTCGTTATTGCCGTGTTTATTGCGCTGGTGCTGTATGGCGTGGGCCAGATGATGCAGCCACTTGCCGCGCTGAACTCAAGCCCGATGAGCCTCGACCCTGCGCGCCTGCCCGAATATGCATTGCGCACCACGCTGCGCATGTTCATCGCGCTGGCGGCTTCGCTGGTTTTCACGTTTGTCGTGGCCACGCTGGCGGCCAAAAGCCGTAAGGCCGAGCAGGTGATTATCCCGGCGCTGGATATTCTTCAGTCGGTTCCTGTCCTGGGGTTTCTGACGTTCACAGTGACCTTCTTCATGGGCCTGTTCCCCGGTCGGCAAATGGGGGGCGAATGCGCAGCGATTTTTGCCATCTTCACCAGCCAGGCATGGAATCTCGCATTCAGTTTCTATCAGTCACTGCGTACCATGCCGAGCGACCTGAATGAAGTCACCCGGCAGTTCGGACTGTCTCCACTGCTGCGTTTTACCCGTCTGGAGCTGCCGTTCGCCGTACCGGGGCTGGTGTGGAACATGATGATGTCGATGTCCGGCGGCTGGTTTTTTGTGGTCGCTTGCGAAGCCATTTCGGTCGGTGACACCACGGTCAATTTGCCCGGCATCGGCTCGTGGCTGGCGCTGGCCATCGAGCAGAAAAACCTTGCTGCGATTGCCTGGGCGGTGGGCGCAATGGCGCTGGTGATCCTGGCCTATGACCAATTGTTGTTCAGGCCGATCGTGGCATGGGCGGACAAGTTTCGCTTCGAGCAAACCGCGTCGTCAAAGCGTCCGCGCTCCTGGATGTACAGCCTGCTGGGTCGCTCGCGGGTGGCACCGATGCTGGGCTCGATCCTCGCTGCGCCATGCAAATGCCTGATGCTGATCGACTGGCGCGTGGTATCCCGGCTGTGGAACGTAAAGCTCACGCCTGGCGTTGCCCGGTTGTTCGACTATCTATGGCTGGCCCTGGTGATGGCTGCTTGCCTGACCGGCAGTGTTTACCTGTTCAGGTTCATCGAGACATCGCTGGGCATGAGCGACCTGGTCACCGCGTTGGGATTGGGGCTGGCAACAATGGTGCGGGTGATTGTCCTGATCGTCATTGCCAGCCTGATCTGGGTGCCTGTCGGTGTATGGATCGGCTTGCGTCCGGTCTGGGCTGAACGCTTGCAGCCGATAGCGCAGTTCATGGCGGCCTTTCCAGCCAACGTACTGTTTCCTTTTGCAGTGATTGCGATTGTCGGCCTGCACCTGAACCCGGACATCTGGCTTTCGCCGCTGATGGTGCTCGGCATCCAGTGGTACATCCTGTTCAACGTGATCGCAGGGGCCAGCGCCTTGCCGACTGACCTGCGCGAAGCGGCCACGATATTCAACATGCGCGGCTGGCAGTGGTGGCGGCGTGTGGCCTTGCCGGGGGTGTTCCCCTACTACGTCACCGGGGCGCTGACCGCATCGGGTGAGTCATGGAACGCCAGCATCGTCGCTGAAGCGGTGTCCTGGGGTGATCAGCATCTGGAAGCGGCAGGGCTGGGTTCTTACATCGCCAACGCGACTCAGGCGGGAGACTTTCCACGCGTTGCGTTGGGCATTGTTGTCATGTCGATCTTCGTCATCGCGTTCAACCGGTTGCTGTGGCGTCCGCTGTACGGGTTTGCCGAGCGGCGTCTGAGTCTTGTGTGATTTTGATTGAGGAGGGCGCCATCATGATGGCTGTCGAAACGCGTTGCCTGGTAGATGTTCAGAAAGTCCGACATGTGTACGGCAAAGGCAGCAAAGAGCGCCTGGTGCTGGATGACGTGACACTGACGCTCAATGAGAACGAAATTGTGGGCTTGCTGGGTCGCTCCGGCTCGGGCAAGTCCACCCTGCTGCGCTCCATCGCGGGGTTGGTGGTGCCCACGGAAGGCGAAGTGAATTTTCCTCGCCGCGTGCAGGGGCGGGCGATGTCGGTAGGCATGGTTTTTCAGAGCTTTGCCCTGTTCCCGTGGCTGACCGTGCTGGAAAATGTCGAAGTCGGGCTTGAAGCGCAACGTGTGCCACCCGCCGTGCGTCGCAAGCGCGCGTTGGCGGCCATCGACCTGATCGGTCTGGACGGCTTTGAGAGTGCTTACCCCAAAGAGCTTTCAGGCGGCATGCGCCAGCGCGTGGGCATGGCACGAGCGCTGGTGATCGACCCTGATGTACTGCTGATGGACGAGCCGTTTTCCGCGCTCGATGTGCTGACGGCCGAAACCCTGCGCACCGACTTGCTGGATATGTGGAGCGAAGGGCGCATGCCCATCAAGTCGATCCTGATGGTGACGCACAACATTGCCGAAGCCGTGCTGATGTGCGATCGCATTCTGCTGTTCTCCTCCAATCCGGGTCGGGTGATCAGCGAGATCAAGGTCGATCTGCCTCAGCCGCGCAACCGCCAGGACCCGATCTTCCGGGCGCTGGTGGAGGAGATCTACGTGCTTATGACCCAGGACAACGATGCAGGCGAAATACGTCAGGGCGTGTTTCCAGGCACCGGGCTGGGCATGGTCTTGCCGCAGGTGTCCACCAATGCGCTGGCAGGGCTGATCGAAGCCATTCATGCGCCGCCCTACAGCCTCAAAGCGGACCTGCCGGAACTGGCCAGCGCGCTGCACTACAACGCCGACGAGCTATTCCCGATTGCCGAGGTCCTGCAACTGCTGCGTTTTGCAGAGCTCAAGGGCGGTGATATTCGCTTGTTGCCTGCCGCAAATCGCTATGCGCTGGCGGATGTGGACGAACGCAAGCAACTGTTTGCCCAGCACCTGCTGAGCTTCGTGCTGCTGGTCGCGCACATTCGGCGAGTGCTGGATGATCGCCCCACGCACACGGCACCGGCGCGGCGTTTTCGCGATCAACTGGAAGACTTCATGTCGGAAAGCGATGCCATGCAGACCCTGAATGTCGTTACGCAATGGGGGCGTTACGCCGAGCTGTTCGCTTATGATGAGCTGGCCGATCAGTTCAGTCTGGATAACCCGTCCTGAGGTTTGTACGGCATACTCGGCAGGCCTTTTGAAGAGCGAGATGGTGCAGATGCACGAGCCAGAATCCTGTAGCAGAGCCGCGATGGTCGTCAGGTGGGTCGCTTTGCTGGCGCTGGCGCTGGTCATCGCGATTGCCGATACCCTGACCGATCTGGAGATCGCCGTGGGGGTGTTCCAGATCGCGGTGGTGTTGCTGGCGGTCAGGCTTTTGCCGGTCAGGGGCGTTATTGTCATGGCGGCGGTGTGCATGCTGCTGACGGTGGTCAGTTACGAAATGACCACCTCCAGAGGCAGCGAGGCGTCCGGGCTGATCAACTGCGTCATCAGCCTGGCCGCCATCGCCATGACCACCTGGCTGGCGCTGCGTATGGCGCGGGCCATCCGCACGGTTCATGAAGCGCGCTCGCAGCTGGCGCACATCGCACGGGTCAATCAGTTGGGTGAGCTTGCTGCGTCCATTGCCCATGAGGTGAATCAGCCGCTGTCGGCGATTGTCATCAGCGGTAACGCCTGTCAGCGCTGGCTGGCCACCGAGCCGGTCAATCTGGAAAAGGCCCGTCAGGCAGTCGAGCGCATGATCGGTGATGCCAATCGCGCCGGGGACATCATTGTGCGCGTGCGCGCCCTGGCGAAGCGCTCGTCGACGCACAAAGAGTGGATCAGTGTGGCGGACACGGTGGCCGAGATTGTCGCGCTTGCGCACAGCGAGATAGACGGGCAGGGCGTCACACTGTCGGTTGACGTACCGGAGGGAATGCCACCGCTGCTGGCTGACCGGGTGCAGATCCAGCAAGTGCTGCTGAACCTGATGCTCAACGGCATGGACGCGATGAGGAAAGTCGAACCGGAACAGGCGCAACTGGACGTGCGGGCCGAGTGGCGCGGAGGCGGGGAAATCGAGTTCACTGTCAGCGACAGCGGCGTAGGGATTCAGCCAGAAGCAGCCGACCGGCTTTTCGACGCTTTCTACACCACCAAAGAGGAAGGCATGGGGATTGGACTGGCGATCAGTCGGTCTATCATCGAAGCCCATGGCGGGCGAATCTGGGTGACGCCCAACCCCTCAATCGGGGCCACGTTTCATTTCACGCTGCCCACTGGAAAAATGGAAACCTGATGAACACAGCCGCCACTGCACCGCAGGCCGAAGAGCCGGTCATCTTTGTCATCGATGACGACCTCTCGGTGCGTTCTTCGCTGGAAGACCTGCTGGCGTCAGTCGGCTTGCGCAGCATGTTGTTCGGCTCGACCCGCGAGTTCCTTGACACCCCTCGTCCTGATGCGCCGGGCTGCCTGATTCTGGACATTCGCATGCCCGGCATGAGTGGCCTGGATTTTCAGGAGCACATGGCCAGGTCGGGGATTTTTCTGCCGGTCATTTTCATCACCGGGCATGGCGACATCCCTATGTCCGTAAGGGCGATGAAGGCCGGTGCGGTGGAGTTTCTGACCAAACCCTTCCGTGACCAGGACTTGCTGGACGCGCTCCAACAAGGGCTTGAGCGAGACCGCAGCCGTCGCCGCAACTCAGCCGTGGAAGCCGAGTTGCAGCGCCGTCACGCCAGCCTGAATCATGGCGAACAGCAGGTGATGGAACTGGTCGTCAGTGGCTTGCTCAACAAACAGATTGCAGCCCGCCTGAACGTGAGTGAAATCACCGTCAAGGTCCGGCGTGGCTCGGTCATGCGCAAGATGGAAGCCGACTCGCTGGCTGACCTGGTCAAGTTTGCCGAGCGGCTCAAAGAGCTCCGTTGATTAACCCACACCCGCACACCTATCGTTCCTTGCGCTCCAGCGTGTGACCGCCTTGCGTGAGGCTCCGCGTCACAACTCTGCGCCGCGCTGCGTGCTCGACTCATTCACCAGTTGTGGCAATACGTAGTTGCGCACCACGTACAACGAACCCTCTGCGCTCAAGTGTCCCGAGTCGATCTGCAGCAATGAGCGGCTGTTTTCCAGGCGTACCCGGCAGGCATCGGCGATGCACAGCTTGTCGATCAGCGACACAAACTGGATTCCCGCCGATACAGCCAGCGCGCGGGTTGCCTGATCCACCCGCATGACGCTTTGATCCAGCGCCGGATCGCGGATGTACGACTCGCTCAGCCCCCAATGACGGTTGACGATGACACTGGGCAGCGATGGGCTCCACGACGGCATCGGACCGATCAGCACGATATGTTTCACGCCAAAGCCCTTGAGGCGGGCCGCAATCCGCTTCCAGTCGGTCTTGTCGTGGCCATCCTTCTGCGCGATGACCACGATGTCCGGACGCAGCCTCTCGATGCTCTGCAGGGCAGTCCTGTTGGAGTAGTCGCAGGCCTTGCTGGTCGCTGAGGTGCGTCCCTCGTGGTCATTCAGGTCGGGAACGCAACTGGCCGAGGCCACCTGATAGAAGGGGGTCGTGCGTGTCAGCAAGGTACGCAGCCCGAGTGACAACGCCTGGGCGTGAGAATCGCCCCACAAGAACACTCCGCCCGGCCCCTGTTTGCGCGTGCAGGTCTCGTCGATGCCCGACTGGCCACGCTGGGTCAGGGCGGAAAAGGCGTCACATTTCAGCCAGTAGGGCTCGTACAGGTTGTGCTGTCGATCAACGTATTCCTGGATGAAATGCGCCTTGTCCGAAACACTGATCGGGCGAAGTGGCGATACTGCGCCTCGCGTCGCACCCACTAGCGCCCCCGCCACGAAGACCAGAGCGACCAGTGCGGCGGGCATGGCAAATTTCCGGCGCTGGTCAGGTTGATGTGGGCTGGCGGGCCGCTCGATCAACCGCCATGAGATCAGCCCCAGTGTCAGGGCCACACCAATGCCCAATAGCACCGTGCGGGTGTCGCCCAGCAAACCGGTGTAGTTCATCCACACCACCACCGGCCAGTGCCACAGGTACAACGAGTACGACAGTTTGCCTGCCCATTGAAACAGCGGGTTGCAGGTCAGCAGCGAATCATTGCGGGCCGCCGCGATCACCGCGAAAGTCCCCAGCACCGGCATCAGCACCAGATACCCTGGCCACGTGTCCTGCACGGACAGCAGACAGAAACCGGCAACGATCAGCGCCAGCCCGACCTGTTCCAGAACTCGCTGCTGTAGGGGCCTGAGTTGCAGCGGGAACAGGCAGGCCACGCCACCCGCGAGCAACTCCCAGGCACGGGTCGGCAGCAGGTAAAACGCGGCTTCTGGCCATCGGGACGAGGCAAACACACAAAGCACAAAGCCCGCCAGACTTGCGCCCAGCACCCACCAGCGCAGGTTGTGCAGCGCGACAACGCGACTGAGGAGCAACAGTGCAATCGGGTACAGCAGGTAAAACTGCCACTCCACCGACAGCGACCAGGTGTGCAGCAGCCATTTCTCATGAGCACTGGCGGTGAAATAACCGGCCTCGCGCCAGTAGACAACGTTGGAAACGAATCCCAGGCTGCTGGCCACATGAGTGCCCAACGCGCTGTAGTCCAGCGGCAGCAAAGAGAACCAGCCCAGCAGCAAGGCAAGACACAGCACCGCGAGGGCCGGGACGATGCGTCTGGCCCGTGACGTGTAGAACGTTGCCAGCCTGAATTTGCCGCTCCTCAAGCCGCGCAGGATGATCCCGGTAATCAGATACCCCGAGATCACGAAAAACACGTCCACCCCGGCGAAACCGCCAGGCATCCAGGCGGGCTGAAAGTGAAAGAGCAGCACCGCAGCCACCGCGATGGCGCGCAGCCCATTGATGTCTTTTCTGAAGTCCATTTGAGAAAGCCATCCGGTGGATGATCGTGAGGGAAAGTGGCACTTTAGAGCGGCCGGGAAATTATCTGGCGGTCCGTCAGCGGTCAGTGGCGGGCAGCCTGAGCGCATGGCTTGCAGCGGATTGTCTGCTGGCAATCACATGACCAATGGCCACGCCTATAAACAGATTGGCGACAGCGACCTCGAACATGTCGGTGGTCCAGCTGATCAGGCACCAGCAGAAGCTGATCGCCAGCAGCATGTGGCCGATGCGGGTCTGATCATCGATCAGTCGGAACAACAGAGGAATCTGTAGCGCATACAGCAACAGCCCCAGCACGCCCAGCATCGCCCACAGATACAGGGCCGAGCTGTCCATGCCGAGAAATACGCCGGCACCTTCGACCGGAAACAGCCCCATTGTGCTGCCGACCATGCCGAAGCCCGCACCGCTGATCATCCAGCCTTCGCGGCTCATGGCATTTATCAGGTTGGGCCAGGTATTGATCATCCGGTCATACAGCGAGGCCAGAGAGCCGCCGCTACTCACCGCATAGGCATCGGGGCTCACAATCAGCCCCAGAGTCGGTAGCAGCAGGCCGATGCCTACCACCACGATGCAAAGCGTTCGGCAGGTCCAGCTCATTCGCCGCAGCAACAGCAGAATGAGGGTCAGGGCGAATGCCGCGGCTGGCGCTTTGCTGGTGGTCAGCACGATGGCGTAAAGCGCCACGGCACTGAGCAGCATCATCATCAGGCGTGAGCGCACGAAAATGATCAGGTACAGCGTGTAGAAGGCGATCATGATCGACAGCACGTTGGACACTCTGGCGAAACCGGCAATGCGGTCTACCTCGTCCGCGCTCCATGTGGTGTTGGCGCTCAGTTCGGTTTCACCGACGCTGTAGCTGTAGCCCTTCCAGGGCACCGAGGTGTACTTGTCCAGAGCAATGCCCAGCAGTGAGGCCAGCAGGCAAAAGCCGATGGCGCGGTACAACAGCGTGCGGCGGTAGAGCAGGTGCTTGCTGCACACCAGGCCGAACACCAGCGGGCTCAGGGCGAACAGACTGAACGCCAGGTTGTGGACGCTGGCGCGATGCAGCATGGCCAGCAGCCCGGAAATCATCCACACCACCATGAACGCCCAGAACAACCGTCCCGCTTTGAAGGTGCACAGCTCAAGCACAAACAACAGGATGCAGGCAGCTTTGGGCATGTAGAGCAGGGGGCTGATGCCTGCCTGATCGAAGTAGAAGCGCAAGGCTCCGGAGAAGGTCTCGACCAGAATCAGGCTGATGGCGACCCACACCACCACCGTGGATTTATCAAAGGACATCACCGACGACCTGGTGTCGGCGCTGTTCGTAGTAGTCAACGCCATGCTGGCTGCCTTCTGGATATGCGTCAGGGGAATTGCGCGGACAAAGCTACCGCCCGACGATCACGGGCATGTGTCGACACAGGAAGGCTCTGGGAGATGAAAGGTCTGGAGCGAACGCTCGCAACGGCGTGACAACACGTATATCAGTCGCAGTTCGGGCAACTGTCAATTAATTAGTCAGGATTAAGGGCTATGCGCTGCACTTTGTGCCAGGGATTGGACGCGGAGCGTCCAGAAAGGCATGCGACGC
>NZ_LJQT01000383.1:8704-10860 GCF_001400515.1 Pseudomonas meliae
TCTGCGTCACCTATCTGCGGACTACGGGTACTTGCGTCTGTCAGGTGCTGGCGGGAAGTACTGGTACATCCACGTTTCGCTCAGCGTACGGTCGCCAGTGCGGATGAACATGCGCATTTCAACCGGCTCGACCGAGTCGCTGTCCGGTACCCAGTCGAAGGTGACGCGGTAGCCCTTGATGTCCGGCAATACGAGGATGTTGAAGTCCTGCACCTTGCCATGCGTGACCGTGACGATGGGCTCGATCACGGTGCCTTCCGGCAAGCGATCCAGACCGCCGCCGTTGAAATCCACAGCAAAGCGGCGCGCCCAGGTTTTCGGGTAATGCTCGCCAGGTGCCCAGCCTTCGAGGAAGCCGCCCATGCCTGAACGAGTGGCGTGGACCTGCGCCAGCGGCGTGCTCACAGGTGGCAGCGGGCTCCAGAACAACTTGTAGCCATAGTTCATCG
Organism: Pseudomonas meliae; assembly: GCF_001400515.1. Classification (NCBI taxonomy): domain Bacteria; kingdom Pseudomonadati; phylum Pseudomonadota; class Gammaproteobacteria; order Pseudomonadales; family Pseudomonadaceae; genus Pseudomonas; species Pseudomonas meliae. The sequence goes on from NZ_LJQT01000383.1 coordinate 9,154, forward strand.
AATCCCCGGCCTTGACCGGCGTCTTCGGTGTCCAGAACACCACGATGTTGTCCATCGTTTCGCCCGTGGTCGGCAGCTCCAGCAGGCTGACCTCGCCTTCGCCCCACGCGGTAATCGGCTCGACCCACAGGCTCGGACGGCGGCTGTACCAGACTACGGTGTCCTGATAGCTGGAAAACTCGTGATCGCTTTGTACCAGCCCGAAACCTTTCGGGTCGGTGTCGGCGAACGCGCTGAATTGCGGTTTGGCCGGGTTGTTCAGCGGACGGCAGATCCACTCACCATTACCGCGCCACATCGACAGGCGATCCGAATCGTGAATTTGCGGGTGGATGGTGTCGCACATGCGGCGCTCGTGAGTGCCGCAACTGAACATGCTGGTCATCGGCGAAATGCCCAGTTGCTGGATATCGGTACGGGCATTGATGTGCGCGTCGATTTCCATGACTACCTGGCCAGCCTGACAGTCGATGTCGAAGCGGTAGGCACCGGTTGCACTGGGCGAGTCGAGTAGTGCGTAAACCACAAAGCGTGTGGCGTTCTTGTCTGGCGTTTCAAACCAGAACTTGGTGAAGTCGGGGAATTCTTCCTGACGCTTGGCGTAACTGTCGATGGCCAGGCCGCGGGCCGACAAACCGTATTGCTTATTGCTGTCCACGGCCCGGAAATAGCTGGCACCGAGGAACGAAACAACGTCGTTGATGGCGATTTCCGGCGCCTTGAACAACTTGAAGCCTGCAAAGCCCAGATCGCCCTTGACCAGATTCTTGTCGATGCCGCTGCTTTCGTAGTTGAACAGGTCATGGCGGAAATGCACTTCGCGCGCCTGCTTGTTCTGCGGGTCGACGCTGTACATGCGCACCGGCGTCTTGAAACCCATGCCGACATGGAAGAAATGCACGTCGAGCTGACCGTGGACGTCTTTCCACAGTGAGTGGTTCGGGTCGTAGCGAATGGCATTGAATTGCAGCGGCGTCATATCTGCCAGGACGGGTGGCAGCACTTGCTTGTTGCTCACATAGCCTTTGCCTGCGAGCTTCTTGGCATGGGCTTGCAGCTCTGCAAAATCGAAGTGTTCGATCTCGCCATCGGCTGCGGCGGCCAGTGCTCGCGCAGCATAAAGCCCTGAGGCCGACACGCTGCCGTAAGCGGCCAACGCCATGGACGCTTTCAGGAGATTTCTGCGATTCATAAGGGTGAAGCCTCTGAGTAATTCTGTGCGTCCTGCACAAAAAATGGCGCGCCAACGACTCCTTGCCGAACGCAAACTACCCACAACAGATAACAAAGACGAGATCCCGTTCGGAAATCAGTCAAAAAAAATCGCCGATTGTGCTCAATGGAAGCGGCATCCAGATGGCAGGAATGGACGTTTTTCAGGCCTGTTGGGGTGGGTTGAATGCGCTCGGCACCGCTTGGCGCAAGGCTTGCGAGCGAGGTGGGCGCGCAGCGCCGGTCAGGACGATAGGGTGCGTTGGCGCAGAGCGCTCAAATCTGCGCGCAATATTCAGCAACCATTTTGCCGGGTCGCAGACTGAGCAAATGTCAGTCTGCCGCAGGCAGAGCGTCCAGTACCGCATGCTGGCGCGGAGCATCTGCACGATATCCAGCCCAATCATTTGCCGCTATATCGTATTCGTTCAGGCAATAGTCCTGACGAAAGTTTCACTCTGCGTGTTATATCGTAACTACAAGGGCTTCCCCATT
>NZ_LJQT01000228.1:0-1620 GCF_001400515.1 Pseudomonas meliae
CGGCTACTTCAGACCTTCCCCAAGGGAAACCTGTAGATCCATTGGGATTTTTGCCACGTCGTTGATAGTTGCCAGCCTGTTCCGGGCGTATTAGGAACAGGCTCAAGTGTTGCCATGGAATCAGGCGATACTGGAGCTTGAGGTCGAACTCACCAAAGGACTAAAACAATGGCTCTTGGCAACGAAGCGCCGGAGTTTGACATCGATGATGAAGTGCTCCTTATGGAAGCCGGCATTGTCCTGAAGGAAGCGTCAAACGAGAAGCAGCCACCCGCTGCCTCCGGACGCGCCAAGGTCAAGCATTCAACATCGCTCAAACAACACAAGTACATTGAATACACGCGGGCGCTTGATGCTACCCAGCTGTACCTCAATGAAATCGGTTTTTCTCCTCTACTATCCCCGGAAGAAGAAGTTCATTTTGCGCGTCTGTCGCAAAGTGGAGACCCGGCCGGGCGTAAACGCATGATTGAAAGCAATCTGCGTCTGGTAGTTAAAATTGCCAGACGTTATGTCAATCGTGGGCTGTCATTGCTTGACCTGATCGAGGAGGGCAACCTGGGGTTGATTCGGGCGGTTGAAAAATTCGACCCTGAACGCGGCTTTCGTTTTTCCACCTACGCCACCTGGTGGATTCGCCAGACCATCGAACGCGCGATCATGAATCAGACCCGGACCATCCGGCTGCCGATTCACGTCGTCAAGGAGTTGAATGTTTATCTGCGCGCGGCCCGAGAGCTGACCCAGAAGCTGGATCATGAACCTTCTCCCGAAGAAATCGCCAATCTGCTGGAAAAACCGGTAGATGAGGTCAAGCGCATGCTCGGTCTCAACGAGCGTGTCTCGTCGGTGGACGTCTCGCTGGGGCCTGATTCGGACAAGACGCTGCTCGACACCTTGACCGACGATCGTCCGACCGACCCCTGTGAGCTGCTGCAGGACGATGATCTGTCCCAGAGCATCGATCAATGGTTGTCTGAGTTGACCGAGAAGCAACGGGAGGTTGTCATCCGTCGCTTTGGCTTGCGCGGACATGAAAGCAGCACACTTGAAGATGTAGGGCTTGAGATCGGTCTGACGCGTGAGCGGGTCAGGCAGATTCAGGTTGAAGGGCTCAAGCGCCTGCGTGAGATCCTTGAAAAAAACGGCTTGTCCAGCGAGTCTCTCTTCCAGTAACCAACCCCTCGTAATGTCAATCCAGGGCCGATATAACACAGAGTGTGTATATCGGCCTTTTTATATATCTTTCGTTATTTGAATGTCGTAGGTCAATGCGCCTGCTCGGCCTTTCAGCTTTCAAAGCCTGTAAGTCATTGCGTACGGTTGCTGTAAGTCATTCAGGTAACAACAGTGAGGCTTGTCGCCAAACAGCTGTGTTTACGGATTTAACACGTTGTTTTAAATAGAGATTATATTTTTAAGGTGATTGACATGGAAATATCCTGGAGCGTTTGAGATGTTGCTCTGCGGGTTTAAATCTCTAATATCGAAGCTGTGCCAACGGACAGGCACAGGCCATCAAGGATGACGGTCAAGGACATCGCAGGATGCGATTCATCAGGATGATGACAACGGAATACAGGGATCAGGGATAAAATGTGGGCGGGTCATACCGCCCCA
>NZ_LJQT01000228.1:1632-3187 GCF_001400515.1 Pseudomonas meliae
ACCCCTCTCGGGGGCCTTTTGTCTGTCTGGAATCTAGCGTTCCAGATCAGCGATCTTGCCGGTTTTGCCATCCCACTCTGCCGCATCCGGCATCGCATCTTTCTTTTCGGTGATGTTGGGCCAGACCTCGGCAAGCTCAGCGTTGAGCTCGATGAAATTTTCCATGCCAGCAGGAATCTCGTCTTCCGAGTAAATGGCCACGGCAGGGCACTCAGGCTCGCAGAGCGCGCAGTCGATGCACTCGTCCGGGTGGATCACCAGGAAATTCGGGCCTTCGTAAAAGCAGTCCACCGGACAGACTTCTACGCAGTCGGTGTACTTGCACTTGATGCAGTTGTCGGTGACGACGAAGGTCATTTCTAATTTTCTCCTCAGGCGGCTGCGGCAGAGCCCTTCCAGACAGGGGTGCCAGGTTCGGGAGGTTTCCCGCCCCTATGAAAACACGTGCTTTTGGTGGGTGGCCTTGAAGCGGTAAGACTGCGTCGTCTGCTACCTGTCCCTGCCACCTACCGATGGTTCGCTGCATTTTCACGCGGCTCGAAAAACGCCTCGACCAGGCTAAAAGCCGAGAGCGTCCCAAACCGCGCGGGATTCTAACAGTATGTAACGCTTCGCGTCACAGGCGAGTTTGCAATGTGTATAGCAAATCCAGCGCCTGCCGCGGGGTCATATCGTCGACCTTGACCTTCGACAGCTCGTCGAGCACCGGGTGCGGCAGACTTGCGAACATATCGCTCTGCTGCGGGACTGCGGGCTTGCCGGGTTTGGCGCGCGGCTGCTCGTGCGGCAGGCTGGTGGTTTCCAGACGCTGCAAGTGTTCCTTGGCGCGGCTGATGACCTTGCCCGGCACGCCGGCCAGTTGCGCCACGGCCAGACCGTAGCTCTGGCTCGCAGGCCCTGGCAGTACGCGGTGCAGGAACACGATGCGCTCGTTATGCTCAGTGGCATTCAGGTGCACGTTGGTCACCAGCGGTTCGCTTTCCGGCAGCACTGTCAGCTCGAAATAGTGCGTCGCGAACAGTGTATAAGCACGCAGTTGCGCCAGACATTCCGCCGCTGCCCAAGCCAGAGAAAGGCCGTCGAAGGTGCTGGTACCGCGTCCGACTTCGTCCATCAGCACCAGGCTTTTGTCGGTAGCGTTGTGCAGGATGTTTGCCGTTTCGCTCATTTCCACCATGAACGTCGAGCGCCCGCCGGCCAGGTCGTCGCTGGAGCCGATACGGGTGAAGATCCGGTCGACCAACGACAGTTCGCAGCTGCCAGCGGGCACGAAACTGCCGATATGCGCCAGCAGTACGATCAGCGCCGTCTGACGCATATAGGTCGATTTACCGCCCATGTTCGGGCCGGTTATGACTAGCATGCGCGTGCTGTCGTCCAGCGCCAGGTCGTTGGCGACAAACGGAGTGCTTAGTACCTGTTCTACGACCGGGTGACGGCCCTGCTCAATGCGCATGCAAGGCTCGGCAACGAAGCGTGGGCAGTTGAGGTCCAGATTCAGCGCGCGCTCCGCAAGGTTGCTCAGCACGTCCAGTTCAGCCAGCGCCGCTGCCGT
>NZ_LJQT01000228.1:3199-7421 GCF_001400515.1 Pseudomonas meliae
CTGCAGCGGCGCTAGATGGCCGATCAGGTCTTCAAGCAGCGCTTCGTAGAGCATCTTTTCACGTGCCAGTGCGCGGCTTTTGGCCGACAACGCCTTGTCTTCGAATTCCTTGAGCTCGGGCGTGATAAAGCGCTCGGCGCCCTTGAGGGTCTGGCGGCGTATGTAATCAGCCGGGGCCTGCTCGGCCTGTTTGCTCGGCAACTCGATGAAGTAGCCGTGCACGCGGTTGTAACCGACTTTCAGGTTGGCAAGACCGGTACGGGCCTTTTCGCGGGCTTCCAGATCGATCAGGAACTGACCGGCGTTTTCACTCAGCGATTGCAGATCATCCAGCTCAGCGTCGTAGCCGGTTTTCAGAACACCGCCGTCGCGTATCACGGCAGGCGGATTGTCGATGATCGCGCGCTGCAGCAGATCGGCGAGTGCCGGATAGGTGCTGGCAGTCTGCGCAAGTTGCTGCAGATGCGGCGCCTCCAGGTCGGTCATCGCCTGCTGCAGTTCGGGCAGGGCGCTCAGGGCGTCGCGCAGACGCGCAAGGTCTCGTGGTCGCGCATTACGCAGGCCGATACGCGCCAGAATCCGCTCGATGTCGCCGATTTCCTTGAGCTGAGGCTGCAGGTTCTCAAAGCGGTAGCGCTCCAGAAAGCAGGTAATGGACGTCTGGCGTGCCTGAAGAATCGTCAGGTCGCGCAACGGCCGGTTCAGCCAGCGGGTCAGCAGCCGCGTTCCCATCGCCGTCTGGCAGCGGTCCATGACCGATTGCAGCGTATTGTCGCGGCCACCGGAGAGGTTGGTGTCCAGCTCAAGGTTACGCCGACTGGCTGCGTCGAGGATTACCGTATCGTCGAGGCGTTCGTGGCGCAGGCTGCGCAAGTGGGGCAGGGCGGTACGCTGGGTTTCCTTGGCGTAGCTGAGCAGGCAGCCCGCAGCACCGATGGCGAGTGTCAGGTTTTCGCAACCAAAACCCTTCAGGTCCTGGGTTGAAAACTGCTGACACAGACTTTTATGGGCTGAGTCGCGCTCGAAATCCCACGGCGCACGACGTCGCGCACCACGGCGTTTTTCGGCAGGCAGACCTTGCGGCCAGTCGTCCGGAATCAACAGCTCGACCGGGTTGATGCGTTCAAGCTCGGCCAGCAGATTCTCCCAGCCCTTGATCTCCAGCACACTGAAGTTGCCGCTGGTAATGTCCAGCACGGCAAGGCCGAACAGGCGTTCGTCACCCAGTACGGCGGCAATCAGGTTATCCCTGCGCTCATCGAGCAAGGCCTCGTCGCTGATGGTTCCGGGCGTAATGATGCGGACCACCTGACGATCCACCGGGCCCTTGCTGGTGGCCGGGTCGCCGATCTGCTCACAGATCACGACCGATTCGCCCAGCTTAACCAGTTTGGCCAGATAGCCTTCGGCGGCGTGATAAGGAATCCCGCACATGGGGATGCTCTGGCCTGCCGACTGACCGCGCGCGGTCAGGGTGATGTCCAGCAACTTGGCGGCTTTCTTCGCATCTTCGTAGAAGATCTCGTAGAAATCGCCCATGCGATAAAACATCAGTTGATCCAGGTGCTGGTTTTTGAGTTTCCAGTACTGCTGCATCATCGGAGTATGTGAGGACAGGTCGGAAATTGCTTTATTCATCAGTGGCTTAGGCAGGTTCTTGAGAGGAGTGAGGCAACCTTGAGGCATGACGGGTGGTCCCTCCTTGAATCGAGGGGCGTCTGCCGGGTATGTGCGATGGTCGCAAGGTTATCACGCTCAATCATGCGGTGCAGTTAGAGCGTACCTTCCGCTTATTGGTGACCGGGCGTTTCCTGACAGCCATCAACCTCGATTTGGCGTATAGACTTTCATCGCTGCTACTCGATAACCGGGCGGCACGCTATAAAAAAGGACTTTTATATGAAAAACAAACGAGCAAGGGATTCCGTCAACGGTCGCTTCATCCCGCTGGAAGAAGCCAGAAAAAGGCCGAGAGAAACGACGGTCGAAACGGTCAAAAAGCCGGAACGCAGGAAAGATGCGCGATAAACCGGCAATGGCAGACCCGCTTCAAGGCGGCTGCCTTGTCTCAGGAATCACTTTTATAGGCTTCCAGCATGAACGAGGACACCGTGGACGAGATAACCGGGCTGGCCGATACACTTGGCAGGCTTCTCGACGCAATGAACGCTCAAGTGACCACCGCCGAATCCTGCACGGGAGGCGGAATCGCCGAAGCGATCACACGCATCGCTGGCAGCTCGGCGTGGTTCGAAGCGGGTTATGTGACTTATTCAAATGCCCAGAAGACCCGGCAATTGGGCGTGCCCGAGGCACTGTTCGTAGAGGCCGGGGCGGTCAGCCAGCCTGTTGTCGAAGCCATGGTGCGAGGTGCGCAGCGTGAAAGCGGCGCGCGATTCGCCGTCGCAGTCAGCGGTGTTGCAGGGCCTGGCGGTGGTTCGCCGGATAAACCGGTCGGTACCGTATGGCTGTGTTGGGGCAAGGATGATGCGCTTGTCGCACAGCGTCGCCAGTTCGATGGCGACCGGGATCAGGTCCGTCGACAGACGGTCGAAGCCGCGCTGCAAGGGCTTATACAGCTTGCGTGTGGAGAAATGCCAAAACAGGGGTAGGCGCGCGCTCATCGCTGTGGAATAATACTGTCTACTTATACAGTTGTTGTGGCCATCAAGGCCCTAATTGAATTTGATTACGTGAGGACTTCAATGGACGACAACAAGAAGAAAGCCTTGGCTGCGGCCTTGGGTCAGATCGAGCGTCAGTTCGGTAAAGGTGCCGTGATGCGCATGGGCGACCATGATCGCCAGGCTATTCCTGCCATCTCCACCGGTTCGCTGGGTCTGGATATCGCACTGGGCATCGGCGGTCTGCCGAAAGGCCGGATCGTGGAAATCTATGGTCCAGAGTCTTCCGGTAAAACCACGCTGACGTTGTCGGTCATCGCGCAAGCCCAGAAAATGGGTGCTACCTGTGCGTTTGTCGACGCCGAGCACGCGCTTGATCCGGAATACGCCGGCAAACTGGGCGTCAATGTCGACGACCTGCTGGTTTCGCAGCCGGACACCGGTGAGCAGGCGCTTGAAATCACCGACATGCTGGTACGTTCCAACGCCATCGACGTCATCGTTGTCGACTCCGTTGCTGCGCTGGTGCCTAAGGCAGAGATCGAAGGCGAAATGGGTGATATGCACGTGGGTCTGCAGGCACGTCTGATGTCGCAGGCGCTGCGCAAGATCACCGGTAACATCAAGAACGCCAATTGCCTGGTGATCTTCATCAACCAGATCCGCATGAAGATCGGCGTGATGTTCGGTAGCCCGGAAACCACTACCGGTGGTAACGCCCTGAAGTTCTACGCTTCGGTACGTCTGGATATCCGTCGTACAGGCGCAGTGAAAGAAGGCGACGAGGTTGTCGGCAGCGAAACCCGCGTCAAGGTCGTTAAGAACAAGGTGGCTCCGCCATTCCGTCAGGCCGAGTTCCAGATTCTTTACGGCAAGGGTATCTACCTGAACGGTGAAATCGTCGATCTGGCCGTGCTGCATGGTTTTGTCGAGAAGTCCGGTGCCTGGTACAGCTACCAGGGCAGCAAGATCGGTCAGGGTAAAGCCAACTCGGCCAAATTCCTGGCAGACAATCCGGAAATCTGCAAAGCGCTCGAGAAGCAGATTCGCGACAAGTTGCTCACCCCTGGCGTCGACACCAAAGCTGTTGGCTCACGTGAAGCAGTGGCTGCCGATGATATGTCTGAAGCAGATGTCGATATCTGATAGCCATGCCTGCCGTACTCGATACACCCGTCGCCGTAAGGCGCACTGCAATGGACCTGCTCGCACGTCGCGAGCACGGTCGAGTCGAGTTGACGCGTAAACTGCGTCAGCGCGGCGCTCCCCCTGAGCTTATCGATGCAGCACTCGACCGTCTGGTCGAGGAAGGCCTGCTCTCTGAATCCCGTTACCTTGAAAGCTTCGTTTCTTACCGGGCACGTTCGGGCTACGGTCCTGTTCGTATTCGAGAAGAGCTGAATCAGCGTGGCTTGCAACGTGCCGACATTGAGCAGGCGCTCAGGGAGTGCGGCATTGATTGGCAGGAGAAGCTTCACGAGCTCTGGCAGCGCAAGTTTGCCGGTGCTTTGCCTGTTGATGCTCGTGAGCGAGCCAGGCAGGGAAGGTTTCTGAGTTATCGCGGCTATCCGCTGGATATGATCGGCCGCTTGTTAAGC
>NZ_LJQT01000228.1:7426-33046 GCF_001400515.1 Pseudomonas meliae
AGGTGGCGGGGATGACTGAGGTATCAGAGCGTTTTCTGTGGCGCTTGATCCTGCGCGCCATCTCTTGTCGCTGAGGCGTCCTCCCAGTTTTCCTGTTGATTGATGTAGTCCACCAGTTCACGAAGCCTGCCCTGATTGCGTCCTGTGAAGGTAAACGCAAGTCGTGTCAGGTGACTGAATTGAACTTCATCGTGCTCCTCGCCCTGATAGCTGTGCTGATGAAAGTTTTCATTGATACACAGATCGGCGAAAGCTTCCTGCATGTGCTCCAGAGCCTTCGCGCTGAGCGCGTAGCGCATGCGGATTTCAGCCAGCGGCTGGAGTGGAAGTTGCCATAAAACTGGTTGATCTCTTCCACGGCGTCATCGGCGCTGTAGACCAGTCTCATCAGTTTCATATCGGCTGGCAGAATGTAGTGGTTGTCCTGCAACTGGTTTTTGATGAAGTCCAGTGCACCTTGCCAGAAGCTGCCGCCAGGGGTGTCCAGTAACACGACGGGCACCAGAGGGCTTTTGCCGGTCTGTATCAATGTAAGCACTTCCAGCGCTTCGTCCAGGGTTCCAAACCCGCCTGGACACAGCACCAGTGCGTCGGCTTCCTTGACGAAGAACAGCTTGCGTGTGAAGAAGAAGTGGAAAGGCAGCAGGTTTTCCGTGCCCTCCACCGTAGGGTTGGCGTGCTGCTCGAAGGGCAGGGTAATGTTGAACCCCAGGCTGTGTTTCAGACCTGCACCTGCGTGGGCTGCCGCCATGATGCCGCCACCTGCGCCGGTGATGACCATCATGTCCGAGCGGGCAAGCTTTTGGCCAGCTCTCTGGCCTGTGCGTAAAGGGGGTGCTCCTGAGGGGTGCGAGCAGAGCCGAATACGGTGACTTTGCGGCGGCCCTTGAAGCGCTCGAGCACCCGAAAGGCTTTGTCCAGTTCGCGCAGGGTTTGCAGCGTTATCTTGACGTCCCAGCGATTGCGGTCGTCCTGGGCCATGCGTAGCACCGTGAGCATCATGTCGCGGTACAGCGGCAGGTTTCTGGTACCAGGAGCAACCTCGTTGATGTGCTCTTCAATTTTGCTGGTCAGGTCGAGCCCGTTGCTTTGAAAGTGTCGGGATAGAAGATCGTCAGGTACATACGGCATTCGGGGTTTATCCTCCTGCAGAATCAATGGCCCGGTGGGGCATGTTGAATCGATGATGTCCCGGTTTGCAGAGAAAGGCTACCCATTCCCTGTTCATTGCCAGGGCGGATTCGTTGCAGGATGTCTTGAGCGTTGCTGAACTGACGCGCCTGAGGGACAGGCGCGCGGGGAGGGTGCCAGGTGCCGAGGGTACTTACTTTTTCGGCTTTACAGTGCAATCCGACGCCTGAAAGGTCTGGGTCGCAACCGGGCGGTTGGTCTTGTACTCGGTGAACTGATACTTGAGGACGGCCCCCTTGGTCATCAACTGGCGGAAACCGTTGTTGTGGCAAACGCTGTTGCCCAACTGGTTGCGCATCACGTCCGGGTTGGCGCGCATTTGCTGGGCCTGACCTTCGCGTACGCTCAAGTGGTTGATCAATTCGTTGCCACTGACGGTATAGCCCTGATCGAGGATGTCTTCGTTGATCGCTCTTGGCGTGCCGACACTGCTTTCCTTAGCCACTTTTTCCAGCATCTTGCTGAGTTCGAACTCCTGTTTCGACGCCGCCTGGGCGCATAGCGGAGCAACGAGCAAAAGCGTAAGGGTGGGTACGATAAGGCGCAGCATAAACTCTCCTGATTAAGTGGCTGGCCGTTGGACCAGCGACTTCAAAGTGCGTTCCGGGCAGCCCGCCGATAACGCGGGTTGCAATGGCGCAGCAGTATAGAGCAGGAGTCTTCATCGGGCCTAGGGGCTGTACCCGTTTCAACACGGTCTCTCTGAAGCGGGAACAGCTCGAGGACCGAAAGCGGGTTGAAGTGCCGGGGCTCTGATAAACTGCGCGCACTTTAATCCTGCCGAGTCTTTGTGGTGTCGATGTATTCCCCCCGCAGGCGTGTCCTGTAATGAGTCATGCCGTTTCCCGTCTGCGCGACGAGCGTCTGGCCCGCAGTACCAAGCCCTTTATTGCTCGCGGTTCGCGCGCGCCGCGCTGTCCGGATTGCCGGGTTATCTCCAGTTATTGCCTGTGCGCGTGGCGACCTGCCGTGACTGCCGAGTCAGGCATGTGCCTGCTGATGTACGACACCGAGCCTTTGAAGCCGACCAACACCGGCTGGCTGATCGCCGATGTCATCAAGGACACCCACGCCTTCGGCTGGTCGCGAATAGATGTCGACGAGCAATTGCTCGCCTTGCTGGACGATCCGCAGTGGCAGCCCTACATCGTCTTTCCTGGTGAATTCGTTGCCGAGGAGCGTGTGGTCAATAAGGTGTCGCGCATGGATGGCAAGCGTCCGCTGTTCATTCTGCTGGATGCCACCTGGACCGAAGCGCGCAAGATGTTCCGCAAAAGCCCGTATCTGGAAAGGTTTCCGGTGTTGACGCTGGAGCCCGAGCAGATCTCGCGTTACCGTTTGCGCCGATCAAGGCGAGACGATCACTTCTGTACTGCCGAAGTCGCCGCGCTTTGTCTGGAGCTGGCCGGGGATACCTGCGCCAGTGGTGTACTGGATGCTTATCTGGATGTGTTCAGCGCTCATTATCTGGGTGCCAAGTACCTCAAGCCGATAGACCCCGACGACGCGGCCCACACTCATTTGAAGTCTTTTATTTGAAGGCTTTCTATCACGCAGTGTTGCGGATCTGCCCTGTATGGGCTAATTGCCATCCATGTTCTCGGGCAATGACGCTTCGCGCTTGACCGTCATGGTCTTGCTGGGCATGCTTGGCGCCGCCTGGAAGCCGATTCATCTTGTCTGGTGTGGCACCGACGCTCTTTTCGGGTTGTCGCGATGCGCATTCGCCAGTCTTGCTGGGTGGCCGATTCTGTCGGCCCTCACTATAAAAACAGGATCACTACATGACCTACGACATCCTGATCGCTGATGATCATCCCCTGTTTCGCAGTGCGCTGCATCAGGCGCTGAGCATTGGCCTGGGGCCTGAAGCGCGGCTCGTCGAGGCAGAAAGCATTGCCCAGCTTGAATCCCGTCTGGGAGAGAAGGCTGATTGGGATCTGGTTCTGCTGGACCTGAACATGCCAGGGGCTTATGGCTTCTCCGGGCTGGTCCTGTTGCGCGGCCAATATCCGCAGATACCGGTGGTGATGGTTTCGGCTCAGGAAGAGGCGTCGATAGTGGTGCGTTCCAGAGAGTTTGGTGCCAGCGGGTTCATTCCTAAATCCAGCCCCCTTGAAGTCATTCAGCAGGCGGTGCGCACCGTGCTCGATGGCGACGTCTGGTGGCCGCCGCAGGTCAATGAAGTGATCAGTGTTTCGGATGAAGCGAAGGCTGCAAGCGCTGGCCTTGCCAGCCTCACGCCCCAGCAGTTTCGAGTATTGACGATGGTCTGTGAGGGGCTGCTGAACAAGCAGATTGCCTCAGAACTCAGCGTCTCCGAAGCCACTATCAAGGCGCACGTCACGGCGATTTTCCGCAAGCTTGGCGTGCGCACGCGAACTCAGGCAGCGTTGTTGTTACAGCAGCTTGAGTCCATCTCGTCCAGTTAACGGTGTTCAGGTCGCGAGCATTCACGCTTTTTTGACCTTTAGTGCCTTAGCTTTCCTCATCTTTTTTACACAGCAGCCTCTCTATGTCGCCCTTCAAAGGCCAAACCGGTCTAAAACGTATCCTCAATGCCGCAGGCTATTCTCTGGACGGTCTGTCAGCTGCTTTCAAAGGTGAAGCCGCTTTCCGCCAGCTGGTACTGCTTAACGTGGTGTTGGTCCCGCTATCGTTTTTCCTGCACGTCAGCAAGGCCGAGCATGCCTTGCTGGTCGCCGTTTGCCTGCTGGCCCTGATTGTAGAATTGCTCAACTCAGCTGTAGAGGCTGCCATCGACCGAATCTCTCTGGACCTGCACCCGTTGTCCAAGAACGCCAAGGACATGGGCAGCGCTGCCCAGTTCATCGCCTTGAGCATGATCGCTCTGGTGTGGGGCATTGTGCTGCTGGGTTAGGGCTTGTTCAATACAGGCTTGGCAGCACGATCTCGTCGCTGCGCTTCACTCCGGCGGTGAACGCGCGGCACAGTTCGAGGAATTCGCGCATGGCTGACGTCTGATATTTCTGTTTGTGCCAGATGAAATAGAACTGACGCGCCAGATCCAGCTCAGGCGTGGCCAATTCCACCAGGTTGCCGCGACGAAACGAGTCGCGTAGCGCCAGTCTGGAAATGCAGCCAATGCCCAGTCCGGATTCCACTGCCCGCTTGATGGCTTCGGTGTGTTCCAGCTCCAGTCGGACATTCAGCCCGTTGCGGTGGTGACGCATGGCCTGATCGAACGTCAAACGCGTGCCTGAACCTTGTTCTCGCAGTATCCAGGCTTCATGGGTCAGTTCTTCCAGCGTTACATGGGCGCGTTTGGCCAGTGGATGCTGTGGAGCGCAGAACACCACAAGTTCGTCTTCGACCCAGGACTGCACTTCGATGTCCGGGTGGCTGCAATCGCCTTCGATCAAGCCCAGATCAATCTCGTAGTGGGCAACCTGTTGCACGATATGCGCGGTGTTCTGGACGTGCAGTTTGACCTGGCTTTCCGGGTGACGCTGCATGTAGCCGCCGATCAGCAGGGTCGCCAGATAATTGCCAATCGTCAGTGTGGCCCCGACTGCCAGCGAGCCAAAGCCTGATTTACCGTTCAGCAGGTCTTCGATTTCCTTTGCCTGATCCAGCAGAGCGACGGCCTGCGGCAGTAATTGCCTGCCCGTGGCGTTAAGGCTTAGCCGCTTGCCGGCGCGGTCAAACAGCTGGCAGCTCGATTGGCGCTCCAGCTCGGTGATGGAGGTGCTGGCAGCCGACTGCGAAAGCGAAAGCAGCACGGCTGCTTTGGAGACGCTTTCCTGTCGGGCGACGGCAACGAACACTTGGAGCTGACGAAGAGTAAATCGCATATCTATATAACCGATAACCTATATCTTGATAATTCATTTAACAGATATTGTGTCTGCCACTAGAATGTCGCGCAATAGCGCAGTTCTTCTGCGCGCACTATTTTTTCAGGAGTCTTCACGTACATGAGCAACATGCACCACGAGCGTGTCCTCAGCGTCCACCATTGGAACGACACCCTCTTCAGTTTCAAGTGCACCCGCGACCCTGGTTTGCGTTTCGAGAACGGTCAGTTCGTCATGATCGGTCTGCAGCAGCCAAACGGTCGTCCGCTCATGCGCGCCTACTCGATTGCCAGCCCGAACTGGGAAGAGCATCTGGAATTTTTCAGCATCAAGGTGCCGGACGGTCCCCTGACCTCGCAGTTGCAGCACCTCAAGGAAGGCGATGAAATCATCATCAGCAAAAAGCCTACGGGTACGCTGGTGCTGGACGACCTCAAGCCGGGCAAACATCTTTACCTGTTGAGCACGGGTACTGGCCTGGCGCCGTTCATGAGCGTGATTCAGGACCCTGAAACCTACGAGCGTTTCGAGAAAGTCATCCTGTGCCACGGCGTGCGTTACGTGAACGAAGTCGCCTATCGCGAATTCATCACCGAGCATCTGCCGCAGAACGAGTTCTTTGGTGAAGCGCTGCGTGACAAGCTGATCTACTACCCGACTGTCACCCGCGAGCCGTTCGAGAACGAAGGTCGCCTGACCGATCTGATGCGCAGTGGCAAACTGTTCAGCGATATCGGCTTGCCACCGATCAACCCACAGGACGACCGCGCCATGTTGTGCGGTAGCCCGAGCATGCTCGACGAGACCAGCGAAGTGCTCAACAGCTTTGGTCTGACCGTTTCGCCACGCATGCGTGAGCCCGGCGACTATCTGATCGAGCGTGCATTCGTCGAGAAGTAAGTCGGCCTTACAAAACCCGCCTCGTCCCTGAAGGGATCAGGCGGGTTTTTATTGCCCGGGATTTGTCGCTGGCATCCCTTCAGGCCAGCAGGACTTCAAGCACGCAAATCACACCGGCCTGCGGGTAGTGCCAGCGTACGTCCAGATCCCAGAATTGAGCGCCGTAGCGGCGTTCTGGCGTCGGTAGCTGATAGGCCGGGCGCGGGTCCTGCGCCAGGCATTGCTCGATCAGCTCGACCAGCGGCTCACTCAGGCGTAGTGCGTGTTCGCGAGCCTGCCGCAGGGCGGCGTCCTGCCACTGCACCGGTATCAGGGCCGGCGCAGCGCTGGCGATGTGGTTGGTCGCCTCGGCGATTGCATCGGCGTAGGGTACGTATGGCTTGATGTCCAGCACTGGTGTGCCATCCAGCAAGTCGATGCCGGACAGCCACAGGCGACCGGCTTCGACTTTGTCCAGCCTGACCACCGACTGGCCGATGCCATTGGGGCGATGCGTCGCGCGCGTGGCAAATACCCCCATCGACTGGTTGCCGCCCAGACGCGGAGGGCGAACCTTCAGGCGCGGCTTGTCTTCCAGCGCCATATGGAACAGAAACAGCAGCCAGACATGACTGACCTCTTCCAGCCCTTGAACAGCCTCACCCTGATCGAAAGGCGCCACCAGCTCCAGCACTCCACGTGCTGCCGGGGCCAGCTGTGGCTGGCGGGGGATGGCGAATTTCTCCTTGAAACAGGAGCGTACGAAGCCGACAGGGGAGACGTTGTAACTCATGGTGCCGACCGGTTCAGCCACGCACGCGCAGTGTCAGACCCTTGAGGAAATTGCGTAGCAGTTGATCGCCACAGGCGCGGTAGTTGGTGTGTCCGACCTTGCGGAACAGTGCGCTCAGCTCTGGCTTGGAAACCGGAAATTCTGCGGATTTCAGGATGGCATGCATGTCGTCTTCTTTCAGTTCGAAGGCCACGCGCAGTTTCTTCAGAACAATGTTGTTGGTAATCGGCAGATCAATCGGCTGCGGCGGACGGCTTTCGTCCTTGCCACGTTTGAAGTAAACCAGGCCGTCGAGAAAATGCGCCATGATTTCATCGCTGCAATCCAGATAGCCCTCTTCTTCCTCTTTCTTCATGAAAGCGATGACATCGCTTTTGGACACTTCAAAACCGGTCAGACCGATGATTTCGACAACCTTGCTGTCGCTGATATCGAGCATGTAGCGCACGCTGCGCAGTACGTCGTTGTTCATCATGAGGCGTGTTTCCTGATAAGTCGTATGGCGGCGCATGACGGTGATCATGCGCGCGGTAATAAGGTCGGGTGCCGAGGGAGTTAAAACTTTTCCTTGGTCGTCATGTAGCGCCACTGGCCTTCGGGCAGTTTGCCCATGGACACGCCGCCGATGCGGATGCGACGAATGGCGACGATCTTCAGGCCAACGGCTTCACACAACAGGGCAATGATGCCGGGCTGCGGGTTTTTCATTGCAAAGCGCAGGCGGTTCTCGTTCTGCCAGCTGGCCTTTACGGCGGGCAGTTCCTTGCCTTTGTAGGTCAGGCCGTGATTCAGCCGGTTCAGGCCATGAGCAACCATTTCGCCCGAGATTTCCACCACGTATTCCTGCTCGATCTTGCTGCGGTCATCGGTGAGCTTGCGCAGGATTTTCCAGTCCTGGCTGAACACCATCAAGCCGCTGGCATTGGCTTGCAGGCTTGAAATCGCCTCAAGGCGCATGAAGTGGCCCTTGAGCGGACGCTTGCTGTAGCTGTGCTCGACCGAGAGCGTGCCCGGCGTGATCATCTGCAAAGCCTCTTCGGCGCTTGCCGAGGCAGGTTTGTGCAGGATTATCGTGACCGGTTCAGGGGAGTCGGCCTTGGCATCCGGGCTGAGCTCGATTTTCTGGGTGCTGACCTTGAAGTGCGGCTCTTCGATGACCACGCCGTCCACAGTAACCCAGCCACCCTCGATAAACAGTTCGGCCTCCCGGCGGGAGCAACCGACCAGCTCGATAAGGCGTTTGGAAAGGCGAATGGGGTCTGTCATGAAGAAAAGCCGTTTACTGATGGGAAAGGCGCCATTGTAACCGCTTCACGCTGGTTAATCGCGGCAACATTGCATTTGCGCTGTAATCGATGTCAGTTACGACGGGTCAGGCGCATTCTGAGCATCGGATAAGGCTGACCCAAGCCGTCGACTTCAGAACGGCTGACAACGTCGAAACCATGCCGGAGGTAAAACCCCAGTGCCTGAGTGTTCTGCTCGTTGACGTCCAGTTCACGGATGTCGAAGTGCTCGATTGCGTGGGTCAGCAGCTGCGTGCCCAGCTTTTTCCCGCGATGGTTCGGGTCGATGAACAGAATATCCAGTCGGTTTTTGTTCACGCCCGCGAAGCCCGTGATGTTGAGCCGCTCGTCCTGGGTGCAGAACAGCGTCACGCTGTCCAGATACTGTGTCAGCAACCCCTTGAGCCTGATGATGTAGGCGTCCGGTAGAAAGTCATGGGTGGCGCGCACCGAGCGCTCCCACACCTCGCTCATCTCCGGGTAATCGTTGGTGTCCGGGGTATATAACCGCATCTCGCGTTCTCCTTTCGGCCAGTCTTGCATAGACAACGGCCAGAGACGAAAAAGCCCTGCCGGTTCAAGGGCAGGCNNGCAGGGCTTTCGGTTACGGCAAGGGGCTGTGCTTACAGCATCTCGGCCCACAGGTCGTATTCGTCAGCATCGGTAACGCGGCACATGATCTTGTCGCCTGGCTGAACGGTGCTGCCCTCTTCCAGACCGATGAACACGTTGCCGTCGACTTCCGGGGCATCGAAGAAGCAGCGGCCTACGGCGCCACGATCATCGACTTCGTCGATCAGTACTTCGATTTCCTTGCCGATCTTCATTTGCAGGCGCGCAGCGCTGATTGCCTGTTGATGAGCCATGAAGCGATCCCAGCGGTCCTGCTTGACGTCATCCGGCACGATGGCCGCATCCAGCAGATTGGCAGGAGCACCTTCAACCGGCGAATACTGGAAGCAGCCGACGCGGTCCAGTTGGGCTTCGGTCAGCCAGTCCAGCAGGTACTGGAAGTCTTCTTCGGTCTCACCGGGAAAGCCGACGATGAATGTCGAGCGGATAATCAGATCAGGACACTGCTCGCGCCAGTTCTTGATGCGTGCCAGTGTCTTGTCTTCAAAGGCTGGCCGCTTCATCAGCTTGAGGATTTTCGGGCTGGCGTGCTGGAACGGGATGTCCAGGTACGGCAGGATCTTGCCGGCCGCCATCAGCGGAATCAGTTCGTCGACGTGCGGGTACGGGTAAACGTAATGCAGGCGAACCCAGACGCCCATCGAACCCAGCGCCTGGCACAGCTCGGTCATGCGGGTCTTGACCGGCTGGCCGTCCCAGAACCCGGTGCGGTAT
The DNA here is from genome assembly GCF_001400515.1 of Pseudomonas meliae. Lineage (NCBI taxonomy): Bacteria > Pseudomonadati > Pseudomonadota > Gammaproteobacteria > Pseudomonadales > Pseudomonadaceae > Pseudomonas > Pseudomonas meliae. Next base: position 16,741 of record NZ_LJQT01000228.1, read on the forward strand.
TTGACGTCAACGCCATAGGCGCTGGTGTCCTGGGAAATAACCAGCAGCTCCTTCACGCCGGATTTGACCAGACGCTTGGCCTCATCCAGTACATCGCCAACCGGACGGCTGACCAGCTTGCCGCGCATCGACGGGATGATGCAGAAGCTGCAGCTATGGTTGCAGCCTTCGGAAATTTTCAGATACGCGTAGTGGCGCGGGGTCAGCTTGACGCCTTGCGGTGGCACCAGGTCGATCAGCGGATTGTGGTCCTTGCGGGGCGGCACGACATCGTGCACTGCGTTGACCACTTGTTCGTACTGCTGCGGGCCGGTCACCGACAGCACGCTGGGGTGCACATCGCGAATGACATTTGCGTCAACGCCCATGCAGCCGGTCACGATGACCTTGCCGTTTTCCTTGATTGCTTCGCCGATCACTTCCAGCGACTCGGCCTTGGCGGTGTCGATGAAGCCGCAGGTATTGACCACGACCACGTCGGCATCCTCGTAGGTCGCAACGACTTCGTAACCTTCCATGCGCAGCTGGGTCAGGATGCGTTCGGAATCAACGAGTGCCTTCGGGCAACCCAGTGAAACGAATCCGACCTTTGGGGCGGACGGCGTGGTGACGGTGGACATGGCAAACCTCGGCGTGAAGGGCACCCGAACGCGAAGCGCAGGCGCTGACTGGGCGCTTGCTGCGCCTCTGATCAAAAAGTGCGCAATTCTAGCGGTGAGCGGGCGCGATGACCAGCGTTTGGATGAGAATTGCGACGTATGTCAGGCGAGGAGAGGATTTATGCTCAAAGAGCGCTTGGCTGTTGCGCGAGCCTGCATACTTTGTGTGCGCAATTGTCAGGTTCGGGAGGGAGGCGCATTGGTTGAGACCTTCAGGATATGCAGGACGTATCTGGCTACGCTCTCGACCGCGAGTTGAAGTCGTATTTGCCTGAAGGCTGTTCCGTTTCATCAGATGTNNGCGATGCGCACTGATGAAACGGGAGCCATCGCCATAAGGATCTAACCTCGGGCCGATTGACCTGTTAACCCCGTGGCTCGTGCATCGGGCACCCATTGTGCTGACTGCGAAAGCCCGCCGAGTGTTCGTAGGCAGGTTTGCGCACTCGCATCACTCCGCCCAGCGGACGGTGCGCCTCAAGACCATGCCATGGGCTGGATGACATGCCTTCATCGATTTCCTGAATGCTTTGCTCTGACCACGAGGATTGGCGGGGGACATCGATTCGAGCGACTGTCACGTAGGGGCTGAGGTCTTCCGGCCAGATCGCCGACGCATCCTCTACCGGCATCTTCTCCAGGTCCGTGGCCAGCTGGATACGAACCTCCCAGCTGGCATCGTTTTCGAGGAAAAACGCTTTGACTGCCTCACGCAGGCCATCCGGCTTGTCTTTCAGGTCCACAGCCTTGTCGGTCAGCGCCATCAACTCTGCGGAAATGGGGACTACGCTCAGCTTGGCGTAGTAGGGGCCGTACAGAAAAGGTACGACGGTGTAGAACGTCTCGCCGAGAATATGAGTCATCGGGTGCCCGCCGAGACTTCTCAGTGTGCCACTCTCGCCCCCGGCAGACTCGATAGCGGACTCGATACCGCGAAGGACTGCAGACAATGCCTTCTTCATGCCCGGCGCTTTGTCAGTTGTTTTGGCCAATAATTTCAAGGTTTTCAAAAAAGCCTTGGGGTCCCTGGCAGTAAAGGCCTTGGCGTTCTGCATGACGAAATCCTGGGTCGATGCGTCGGCGCTGCCGGGCAAGCGCGTGCCTTCGATATCCACAAGTTTGATCGCCAGCCCCCTGGGCGTTGAGACCTTGTCGTCAAGAATATCCCCCGGGTTGGTTGAGAACCGCATGAAGAGCGGGAAATTTCCAGGTTTCGCAAACGCGCCTTGAGCCAGCGGCTCGGGCAGGTCGTCATAGACCTGAATCTGCCCGCGAAGTAACCCGTGTGCCTTGGCATGCACACTGCGAATGGCGTGCCCGGTGTCTTGCAGAGTGGTTTCAAGAATGGAATGCATGGCTTCCACCAGCTCTTTGCTGGTTTGCGCTTCATCGTCGGGGACGACTTCAAATGAGGGCTGGAAGCGTAATGGCTGAACAGTCAGATTTTTTGTAGTCATCAGGGCATCTCGGTCAGAGGGATCAGGGTACCCGGACGTCGATGCGGTTCTTGATGACCTTTCAGGCGGCAGGCTTAAGTAATGACCGGCCGGTATTTGCGTCGTTCAATGAGAAATATCTCCCCGTAAACTGCCTGAAAGACGGGGCGCGCTGGCCTGATCATTTTCGCCGTTTGCGTTTCACCAAGAATTACAACGAGTGCTGCGTTATGCTTCGCGCCATCGCGCCGAGGCATGTCAATGTCTGGCTGAATCTGAATTGTTACGCGTTGTGATGTTCTCAGTGTTGAACCTCATGTCTGGTTTCCGGGAGTAGTGGATGAGTCAAACAAACAGTCATGGGGAGGCCGCAGGCACTGCCAAGCCTATCGGGTTGCTGATCGCGGCAGTGGGGGTGGTTTATGGCGATATCGGAACAAGCCCGCTGTACACCCTCAAGGAAGTGTTTCAGGGCGGTTACGGCGTGGAAGTCACGCATGACGCGATACTCGGGGTGTTGTCACTGATCTTCTGGTCGCTGATCTGGGTTGTTTCGTTCAAGTACATGGCGTTTGTTCTGCGTGCTGACAACCAGGGCGAGGGCGGCATCATGGCGTTGATGGCGCTGGCGCGTCGAGCATCGGCCAAACATCCCAAACTGCAAATGATGATGGTGGTGTTCGGGTTGTTCGGTGCTGCGCTGTTCTACGGTGACAGCATGATTACCCCGGCAGTCTCGGTATTGTCGGCGATGGAAGGGCTGGAACTGGCCTTCGATGGCCTCGATCACTGGATCGTGCCCATGGCGCTGATTGTGCTGGTGGGGCTGTTTCTGATTCAGCGCCACGGCACGGCACGCATCGGCGTGCTGTTCGGCCCGGTGATGGTGACCTGGTTTCTGGTGCTCGGCGCGCTGGGCGTTTACGGCATCATGCAGTCGCCGGAAGTGCTAAAAGCGGTCAATCCGGCCTGGGGTGTGAATTTCTTCATCATTCATCCGGGCATTGGTGTGGCCATTCTGGGTGCTGTGGTGCTCGCCCTGACGGGGGCCGAGGCGCTGTATGCCGACATGGGTCACTTTGGCCGCAAGCCGATTTCACGTGCCTGGTTCATCCTCGTGCTGCCTGCGTTGCTGCTCAACTATTTCGGTCAGGGTGCGCTGGTGCTGGGCAATCCTGAAACGGTTCGTAACCCGTTCTACCTGCTGGCGCCGGGCTGGGCGCTGCTGCCACTGATCGGTCTGTCGACGATGGCAACCATCATTGCCTCGCAAGCGGTGATCTCCGGCGCCTTCTCGATGACGCTGCAGGCGATCCAGTTGGGCTACATTCCGCGCATGCACATCCAGCACACCTCCAGTGATGCGCAGGGCCAGATCTACATCGGTGCCGTCAACTGGGCGCTGATGGCGGGTGTCATTCTGCTGGTGATCGGCTTCGAATCGTCTGGCGCGCTCGCATCTGCGTACGGCGTGGCAGTGACCGGGACCATGCTCTGCACCACCATTCTGGTGTCGACGGTGATGCTGATGCTCTGGAAATGGCCGCCGTTGCTGGCTGTTCCGTTGCTGATCTGCCTGCTGCTGGTGGATGGCCTGTTCTTTGCGGCCAACGTACCGAAGATCTTCCAGGGCGGTGCCTTCCCGGTTCTGGCAGGTGCAGTGCTGTTCATCCTCATGACCACCTGGAAGCGCGGTAAGCAACTATTGGCGGAGCGGATTGACGAGGGCGGCCTGCCGTTGCCGATCTTCATCGGCAGTATTCGCGTTCAGCCGCCGCATCGCGTGCAGGGCACGGCGGTGTTCCTGACCGCACGTTCGGATGCCGTGCCTCATGCGCTACTGCATAACATGCTGCACAACCAGGTACTGCACGAGCAAGTGGTGCTGTTGACGGTGGTGTATGAGGACTCACCGCGTGTGCCTGCCGCTCAGCGCGTTGAAGTGGAGTCCTATGGCGAAGGCTTTTACCGGGTGATTCTGCACTTCGGTTTCATTGATGAGCCCGATGTGCCTGCTGCGCTGGCCTTGTGTGATCTGCCGGAGCTGGATTTCAGTCCGATGCGCACCACGTACTTCCTCAGCCGCGAAACGGTGATCCCGTCGAAGATGGATGGCATGGCGCGCTGGCGTGAGGCGCTGTTCGCGTTCATGCTCAAGAATGCCAACGGCAACCTGCGCTTCTTCAAGCTGCCGTTCAATCGGGTGATCGAGCTGGGTACGCAAGTAGAGATGTAAGCGTTCGCTGGCAAGGCTGGCAGCGTGGATAAAAAAATCCCGGCGACCTCACGGTGCCGGGATTTTTTATGCCGTTCAGACTTCTATCTGGCGGCGCTTACTGAGCGGTAGCCTTGCCCTGACGCTTGTTGATGGCGTCGATCAGGCGCTTGGCCAGTGCCGGATAGTCTTCATCGAAGTGGTGACCTCCAGGCAACTGAACGGCCTCGCCGACTGCGGTAGTGTCGGTGCAACCGCTGTCTTTCTTCTCTTCGACACCATAAACACAGAACACCTTGGCGGCTGGCAGCTTGGCCATCTCCTGTCCGGTGGTGGCTTCCTTGCCTGCGTTGCCGAGCCAGCCGTCGACGTGAATCTCGAAGCTGCCAGTACGGGCGAAGGCCAGCAGAATGATCGCGTCGACCCGATTCTGATCATCCGCAGCTAGGCGGTTGTAGATCGCGGGCATCACGTCCGCGCCGAACGAGTAGCCAGCCAGGATGAAGCGCTTGGTGCCCCATTTCTGACGGTAGTGGTTCATCAGGTCGGTAAGGTCGACAGCGGTCTGCTCCGGTGTCTTGTGCTCCCAGTAGTAGCGCAACACGTCGATGCCCACCACCGGATAGCCCATCTTGGCCATGTCGCCTGCCACGACCTTGTCCAGATCGCGCCAGCCGCCGTCACCGGACATGAACAGTGTCACGGTATCGGAAGGCTGGCTGGCCGGGACTTCGACGACCGGGATGCCCAGGCCGCCACTGTCGTTTTCACCGAGTAACAGGTGGCGCAGCTCGGTGTTGAGCACCTGAGGCAGCGGAATGTCGTAGTCGCTGATGCTGGTGTCGGCATTGGTTTGGTCACGCACGAACGCTGCACTCGGATCATCCGGGGCGTCGTTCCAGGCGGCCAGCCAGTGTCCGTGCGGAGCTTTTTGCGGCAGCGGCACGTCGCAGATCTGCGGCGGTTTCTCGTCTTCCTCCAGAACAGGCGGCGGATTCGAAACATGCTCCAGCGCAAACCCGACGGAAATGGCCTGCGCCTTGTCGTCGGTCTGCTCGGCCAGCCAGCGCCACGCCAGAGTTGCGCCAGGACCTATGCCACCGACAACCTTCGCGGGGCCGTCAAGCTTCGCCAGGGCATCCTGAAAGGTTTTCTGTTGCAGGACGCAGTCGTCCTTGGGCAATACCACCTGAATGATGCGTGCCGAAGCGTCCTTGCTGATCGCCAGCAACTGCTTGTCGGTGAGCATTTCTTCAGCGGTGACGGCCAGCGCAATGCGGGTCTTGATGCTGGTGGCCGGTGTCACGCTGGTCAGTGGCGCGCCACCGTCAAGGTTCAAGTGTTCCAGCGATGCGGGCGGGGCAGGGCGGTTCCAGATCCATATTCCCAGTGCTACGACTAAAAGAACAATTACCAGAGCTGCAAGCAAAAGGCGCCAGGAGCGTCGAATCATCAGCGTTTCACCAATCCAGTCAGACCGCCCGCAATCAGGGCGGCGGTGTCAGCCAGTGCCACGAGCGGATCAAGTCCGGCAGGCACGGCCATATAACGAGGTTCCCAGTCGGGCTGGAACTTGTCCTTGAAGCGACGCAGCCCCTGGAAGTTGTACAGTTGCTCGCCACGACGAAAGATCATCGAACCCAGGCGCTGAGTGATCGGCGCGCCACGTCGTGGCTGCAGCCCCGACAAAGGCACCATTCCCAGGCTGAATCGCGCATAACCCTGGGCTTTATAATGCAGAATCAGGCCGACCATCATGAATTCCATGGTCAGCTTGGGGGCGTCCGGGTGAGATCGCATCAGGTCCAGACTGGCCAGTTCCGGGCTGGTGGTTTCCAGCAGGTTGGAAAACGCGACCGGTTTGTCCTGGAAGTGCACGATGGCAATGCGGAAGTACTTGAGGTACTCAGTGCTGAAGCGGCCCAGCGAGAAGCCTTTTTCGCGGACATTCTTGCCGGTTAGCCAGGCATCGGAAATCACTTTCAGCTCATCGATAGGCGCTTGGCCCGGCTCGTAGATTTCCAGCGAAAGCCCATCGCGGCCACCTCGGTTCCAGGTGTAACGCAGGTCTTTCATTTCCTTGCCTTTGGCGTCGATATCGAAGCGTCGCAGGTCAACGCGCGCTTCCTCGCCCAGCTTGATGGCGGTGAGGCCGATGTCCATGTAGAACGGCAGGTTTTCCGCGCGCACCTGATAGAACACCGGGCGAGCATGGTGCACGTCGCACAGGTCGCGGAACTGCCAGATCAGCTCGGCACGCTGCTGGGTCGGGCCAATCGGGTCGTAAAGCGCTACCAGACTGCGGCCGCGATGCGAGTACATCAGGAACGCATTGCCAGCCGGATGGAACAGGATCGCCTTATCGCCGGTCAGCACCAGACCGCCATCCGGCTGTTTGGATGCCTTGAGGATCTCGGCTGCCTTGTCCAGATCTGCCGCGTCGGGCAGTTTGATGACCGGTCTGGCAGTACGCAGCAACCAGGTCAGCGAGACCACCACCAACAGCACCGCGCTACCAAGGGCCGAGCGCAGGCCGCGTGGGGCATCTGCATCCAGTGTGAACTGCCACCACAACTGATGGCTGTAAGGCACGTCCTGATAGGCGAACAGCAGCAGCCAGATCGAGGCACCGACTACACAAATGCTGGCAATCAGGTAGACCGGCGAGAACGGCAGCTCCAGCAGGCGGCTTGGGCGGTAGAACGAACGGCGGAACGTGAGCAGCAGGCAGGCGGTCAGCAGCAGCATGCTGGCCTCTTCCCAGTCGAAGCCCTTGAGTATCGACAGCACTGCACCGACCAGCAGCAAAATAGAGGTCAGCATCCAGGCCGCAGACAGCCGACGACGCAGGCCCTGGGCAAGCAGCAGGCACAGCACGCCCACAAGACTTGCTCCGAAGTGCGACGCGTCGATCAGCCGATGCGGGATCATGAAGCCGACGTTTTCCAGTCGGGTATCGATTTCAGGGGTGGCACCAGAGAAGAGCAGCACCACCCCCGACAAGAAAACCAGTAGGGCCAGAATCGGTGCCGCCAGCCCCGAGGCAACGCGCATGGCTTGCTTGGTCGGCAGCAGGCGCTGGGCTTCGGTAAACAGTAGGGTAAGGCAGGCCAGCAGCAGCGGCAGGATCACGTAGATCAAGCGGTAAAGTAGCAGCGCGGCGGCTAGCGGGGCGGCACCCAGTTCGTTGGCAAAGGCTGCGAGCAGAATGGCCTCGAACACGCCGACGCCGCCAGGAACATGGCTGAGCACGCCTGCAGCAAGAGCCAGCAGGTAAATAAGGATGAACGCACCGAGAGGCGGCGCGTGCGGCAGCAGCAGGTACAACACCATCGCCGCCGCAGCGACGTCCAGCGCGGTAATCACCAGTTGGATCAGCGTCAGCTTCAAGTCTGGAAGGCGCAAGGTACGACGACCGAGACGAACCAGAATATTGTGCGGGATGTCCTGTTCCGGCAGGCGGCGACGGTAGACGAACACCGCCAGCAGCAGGCTGCCAATCAACACTGCTGTGGCGACTACAGCCAGCACGTCGACGGGAAGCTTGAGTGCCAGTGACGCGCCTGACAGGTTGCTCAGCGTGGCCAGTGCCGCCAGTGGCGGCAACGCACAGCCTAGCGAAAGGCTGGCGAATACGGTCATGCGGGCGATTTCGATTGCGCCTACGCCATGGCGTGAATAAAGCCTGTAGCGTACCGAGCCACCGGACAGCATCGACAGGCCGACCGCATTGCCGATGGCAAACGAGGTGAAGCCGCCGAGAAGCAGCGTCTTGATGGGCAGATCGACATTGGCATAGCGACTGGCGGACAGTTCGTAGCCCATCAGGATGATATAGCCGACGATTGCCGCGAGCAGCGCGCCGCCCAGAGCGGGCAGGGGCACTGCGAACAGTGAGTCGTGCAGCGCATACCAGTCCATTTCGACCAGCATGTGGCGGCAGGCAATAAGGGCCAGGCTGAACAACAGCAGCATCACCGCCAGCCCGATAGGCTGCCGGTATTTGCTTAGCAGCTCCCGCCAGTTCTGGCGTGGTGGGCTGCCGGGTTGCTCTGCATCAACGGTTTCATTGGAATCGGACATGTTGTCGCGCATCAATCACTCCTTGGATCGTGCGCGACAGGATGGAGGTATGCAGCCAAGTTACCAATCCCTACGCAGAAAATATTTCAGGATGTTAGCGCGTCAACGTCTAACGAGCGAATAGCGAATCCGGCCAGGCGATGCTGTTCAGCCGAGGTTCAGTCGTGATTCAGCTTAGTAACACCTATCGGCAGCGCATGCAAAAACTGTCGTCAATGAAAGCATTACGTTACAGATGTGATGATAGGGTTTCAAAGGGCTTGGAAAATAGTCTTTTTTCTCAGGCAGTTAGCGGTCGCCTGAAATGTTTTTTCACCGGAAACAAAAAAGGCCACTCTTTCGAGTAGCCTTTCTTGATGTTTGGTTGCGGGAGCCGGATTTGAACCGACGACCTTCGGGTTATGAGCCCGACGAGCTACCAGACTGCTCCATCCCGCGTCTGTGTGGCGGCATTCTACAGCCGAACGCTGAAGTGTCAACCCTTAATCCTGAAAGCAGGCAAATGAGTAGCAGATTGTGCACCTTTGCCAATGATGCTGCCTTTTTTGCGCCTCAATGTGAAAGCGCTGATCAGGCTGCAATGAAGGGGTGTCAGTGGCAGGGCATGAGAAGGTACTTTTAACGCAGGCACAAAAAAGGCCACTCTTTCGAGTAGCCTTTTTTGATGTTTGGTTGCGGGAGCCGGATTTGAACCGACGACCTTCGGGTTATGAGCCCGACGAGCTACCAGACTGCTCCATCCCGCGTCTGTGTGGCGGCATTCTACAGAGAGATGGCGAGGTGTCAATGGTTAGTTTTAAAAAAGTGCTTTTTCTTCAATTGGTTAGCGTCGCCGCTTATGAGTTTGTTCGGCTCTGACGCCTGTATGGCGGGGCTGCGCAGCTTTTTCGACCACGCGTCAGGGACTTTTCACTGTTTTTCACGGCGACCTTTCGCATCACTGGATGTTACTTGCCGGTACGAATGAGATACTGCTCAGCCATTGATTGCAAAATCCCATCAGGTCATGACGCAGCGCAAAATCATCCATATCGACTGTGACTGCTTTTATGCAGCCATTGAAATGCGTGACGAGCCCGAGCTCGCTGGCAAGCCGCTGGCGGTGGGCGGCTCTGCAGAGCGGCGTGGGGTGATTGCGACCTGTAATTACGAAGCGCGCGCGTATGGGGTGCGTTCAGCCATGTCATCCCGACATGCGCTCAAACTCTGCCCGGACCTGACCATCGTCAAGCCGCGCATGGAGGCCTATAAGGAGGCGTCACGGGAAATCCATACGATATTCCGGGATTACACCGACCTTATAGAGCCCTTGTCGCTGGATGAGGCGTTCCTCGACGTATCGGATGCCGGGCACTTTTCCGGTAGCGCCACGCGCATCGCCCAGGACATCCGGCGCCGGGTCTCGAATCAGCTGCATATCACGGTTTCGGCGGGCGTCGCGCCGAACAAATTTCTGGCCAAGATCGCCAGCGACTGGAAGAAGCCCAACGGTTTGTTCGTCATTACTCCGGATCAGGTCGAGGATTTCGTCGCCTCTTTGCCCGTTACCAAACTACACGGCGTGGGGAAAGTCACCGCAGACAAGCTGGGGCGGCTGGGCATCGTCGACTGTGCCGACCTGCGAAGCCGCAGCAAGCTTGCGCTGGTCCGTGAGTTCGGCAGCTTCGGTGAGCGTCTCTGGAGTCTGGCGCACGGAATAGATGACCGTCCGGTGCAGAATGACAGTCGACGTCAGTCAGTCAGCGTAGAAAATACCTACGACACGGATCTGCCTGATCTGGCTGCCTGCCTGGAAAAGCTGCCCGCCCTGCTGGAAACCCTCGGTAACCGGATGGCGAGAATGGAAGGGCAGTACCGGCCCGGCAAGCCCTTCGTCAAAGTGAAGTTTCACGACTTCACTCAGACGACTCTGGAGCAGTCCGGAGCCGGAAGGGATCTGGGCAGTTACGAGCAGTTGCTGGCGCAGGCGTTTGCCCGTGGTGCCAAGCCTGTTCGGCTTCTGGGTATAGGTGTGCGTCTGCACGACCTGCGCGCAGCTCATGAACAATTGGAGTTGTTCTCGCAATAATGAAATGGTCGGCTGCGGTTACATACCGCGNNCAGCCTTTCACATTACTGGCTCTGGGCGGGAACGGCGACCAGACGGCCAGCGTCCCTGGCGAGTGATTTGAGAAATTCACCCTGCAACTGCGGATCGTTGCGTGTCAGTTCAATCAGGCTCTGTTCGAGCTCGCTGGCTTCTTCTTCCAGCCCCAGGTCAGAAAGGCGTTTGACGCGATGCACCCATTGGCTGACCTCGTCATCTTCCAGATCGTCGTATATCAGTGCGTGGGCTTCCAGCAGCTTGCCGCGCAGAGAGTGGCTGATCGGCAAGCTGGCGTTCGCGTGAGCGCTGTCCTGGTCGTCTTCGACGTTGATATAAATGCGCGTGATACGGCTCAGGTCCTGTTCGGCAAAAGGACTGTCCAGCAGGTTCAGGCGCAGAATGCCGTTGCGGTCGGTGCTCATTTCATGAGTTTCGTTACCGGCCTTGACCATCACCGGGCGTTCATTCCATGGCAGCGTAGAGTTCTCGATCCGCTTGTCTTTCTGGACTTCGTCAATGCTCGCCAGATTCTGCTGGGCGCGCCCGTGAGAGGGGGCGTTCATGAACGGGTTCAGACCTGCCACACCGTAGTGAATCCAGTCCCGGGTCATGCTTTCCGGCAAATTGCCCAGTGCAAACACGTTAACCACATTCGCCCCGACGCCTGCTACAACAGCGACCGCGCCGAGGGGGATCTCGTAGATCTCCCGCCAGGGCTGGTAAGGCGTATAGCGGTCATAGTGGCGGGTGACTTCAAAATCGGTAACTTCGAACGATTTGTGCTCGTGAATCCGCACGCGGCGTTGCGGTAACTCCAGCGTTTTGGGTTCACCGATATCGACTTGCAGTGTGTGTTCGAGCAGTTTGCGTTCGACGCGCTCCTCGTGCTCACTGCGTTGTGATAGCTGATTGGCACAGCCGCCGACGAGAAACGAGCCGCACAGGACGGCGCTGCCGAGGCTTAAGGTGCTTCGTTTGAGCATGGGATCTCTGATGCGCATTGGGCGAGTGACGAGCGGCGCACCTATTGAAAAAACAGGTGCGCCTTTTGACTCAGCGGTTCACTTTGCCCTGGATGAACGACAGCACATCCGAGACTGCAATGGCTTGCGGTTGCGACTCGGTACGACTCTTGTATTCCAGATTGCCTTCGGCCAGACCACGGTCGCTGACTACGATGCGATGCGGAATACCGATCAGTTCCATGTCAGCGAACTTGATGCCGGGGCTGGTTTTCTTGTCGCGGTCATCGAGCAATACCTCAAAGCCGGCGGCAGTCAGCTCGGCGTACAGTTTGTCTGTCGCTTCACGAACCGCGTCTGTTTCGTAGCGCAGAGGGATCAAGGCGATCTGGAAAGGCGCCAGAGTGTCGTTCCAGATAATGCCGTTTTCGTCGCTGTTCTGTTCGATTGCGGCGGCAACCACGCGGGAAACGCCGATGCCGTAGCAACCCATCGCCAGATTGACCGGCTTGCCGTTTTCCCCCAGCACCTGGCACTTCATCGCTTCGCTGTACTTGGTGCCCAGCTGGAAGATGTGGCCCACTTCGATGCCGCGCTTGATTTCCAGCGTGCCTTTGCCGTCCGGGCTTGGGTCGCCCGCAACAACATTACGCAGGTCTGCGACGGTCGGAACCGGCAGGTCGCGTTCCCAGTTGACGCCGAAATAGTGCTTGTCATCGATATTGGCGCCGACGCTGAAGTCGCTCATCAGCTCGACCGAGCGGTCGATGATGCACGGCAGCGGCAGATTCAACGGACCCAGCGAGCCTGCGCCTGCACCGATGGCATCACGCAGTTCGGCTTCGGATGCCATCACCAACGGGCTGGCAACCTGTTCAAGCTGGCTGGCCTTGATTTCGTTGAGCTCGTGATCGCCACGGATGATCAGGGCAATCAGCTTGCCTTCTTCGGCAGCATGCACCACCAGCGTCTTGACGGTTTTCTCGATCGGCAAATCGAAACCTTCGACCAGTTGGGCGATGGTCTTGGCGTTCGGAGTATCGATCAGACGCAATTCTTCAGTAGCGGCCGGACGAGCTTTCTCACGAGGTACTGCTTCGGCTTTTTCGATGTTGGCTGCGTAATCGGAGCCATCGCTGAACACGATATCGTCTTCGCCGGATTCGGCCAGCACATGGAACTCGTGCGAGCCTGCGCCGCCAATCGAGCCGTTGTCAGCTTCGACCGGGCGGAATTTGAGGCCCAGGCGGGTGAAGATGTTGCTGTATGCCAGGTGCATGCGGTCGTAGGTGACCTGCAGCGACGCGTGGTCAGCGTGGAACGAGTAGGCGTCTTTCATGACGAATTCGCGTCCGCGCATCAGGCCGAAGCGTGGACGAATCTCATCACGGAATTTGGTCTGGATCTGGTACATGTTGATCGGCAGCTGTTTATAGCTGTTGAGCTCATTGCGTGCCAGATCGGTGATGACTTCTTCGTGGGTCGGGCCCAGGCAGAACTCACGGTTGTGGCGGTCGACCAGGCGCATCAGCTCCGGGCCGTATTGTTCCCAGCGACCGGATTCCTGCCAGAGTTCTGCAGGCTGAATGCCGGGCATCAGAATTTCGAGTGCGCCAGCGGCGTCCATTTCTTCACGAACAATCGCTTCGACCTTGCGCAGCACGCGCAGGCCCATGGGCAGCCAGGTGTAAAGACCGGATGCCAGCTTGCGGATCATGCCAGCGCGCAGCATCAGCTGATGGCTGACCACGACCGCATCGGAAGGGGTTTCTTTCTGTGTGGCGAGCAAAAATTGACTGGTGCGCATGGTTGGCCGTTGTCGGTTGCTGAGACTGGATATGACCTGGCATTGTACGGCGGTGTTCCGGTCGCGTACAGGGCGGGGTAGGCTTGCAGAGGGTAGGGGAGTTCTTTCAGAGCCAAATGAAAAAGCCCGGGGCATGAGCCGGGCTTCTTCTATTAACGAGTGCTGAGCTGCGATTACAGGATCGAGATCGGGTAATCGACAATCAGGCGGAACTCGTTGACGTCGCCATCTGCCTGGGCATCGTTACCACGGTGCCATGCCTGACGCATACGGAAGGACAGGTCTTTGGCTGGGCCAGTCTGTACAACGTATTTGGCTTCAACGTTGGTTTCGTGGTGTTTGCCATCAGCTCCATACATATTGGCATAGGCACTGGACGCGTCTACTTTGGTGCCATCAATGTTGTCACCGTTAAGGTAGCGGGTCATGAAGCTCAGGCCAGGAACGCCGTAAGGCGTCATGTTCAGGTCGTAGCGCACTTGCCACGATTTCTCGCCTGGACCGTTGAAGTCGGAGTACTGAACGGAGTTGGCGAGGAAAATAGAGTCGCCACCACGATTGTTGTCGCCTATACCGATGTAGTCGAACGGTGTATCGCCGTCGACTTTCTGGTACGCAACGGTAATGGTATGCGCTGCCAGGAATGAATAGGCTGCCGACGCCGAGTAAGTGGTGTTGTTAATCGATCCAGCTTTAGCGCTGCCTTCGTCAAGGGTGCGGTACAGGTTGACGTCGAAAGCCAGTGACTGATCATTACCCAAAGGCAATGCGTAGTTCACGTTACCGTAGTACTGATCCCAGATGTCTTCGAGTTTGGCTGCATAGAAAGCTACGCCCAAACCGTCGGTCACTGCGTACTTGCCGCCAACAAAATCTGCGCTGCTGGCTTTCAGGCCGTTGAAGCCGTTTGCGTAAGTTGCCCAGATGCTGCCGTCGTGACTGGTGTCATCCTGGCTTGTGCCTGAGTAGAAGTGTCCTGCTTCAAGATCAAGACCTGCAATCTCACTGCTTTGCAGGCTTAGACCGCTAGCGGTTTGAGGTAACAGGCGTGATCCGCCAACCGCAAATACTGGACTGGTGGGCTGCATGTCACCGATTTTCAATTCAGTCTTCGATACGCGGAATTTTACAGCGCCGCCCAGCTTACCCTGCGTAGCCTCGTTATCACCATTGGCGTCAGTGACCAGGTTTCCAGAACCTGAGTATTTGTCGAGACCCCAAAGCCTGAGGCCACCATAGCCGAATGCCTCAACGCCGACACCGATGGTGCCTTGAGTGTAACCGGTGCTGAAGTTGGCCCAGATACCTTGGGTCCAGTCTTTATCGCTGCGACCGCCTGGAGCGGGGTTGTTTTTCTTGTCACGGTTGAAATAGTAATTGCGCAACTTCAGGTCAAGCGTGCTGCCTTCCACAAAGCCCTTGGCATCAGCCTGATCGCTAACGAAAGGTGCCGCTGTTGCCAGTTGGGTGCTGGCTGCCGTAACGGCCAGTGCGATTGCGCTCCACTTCATCACTCTCATCGTGATTGCTCCTTTGGTTTTTAGAAGATTTTTGCCGTCCACCTGTTTTTTTATCTGGGCGGCTCTTTCTATTTTTGGTCGGCGGAATCTATATCACGCTGACGCTGGTTGCTATAGGTACAGCTCTATCCTTTCATATTCTTTACGACATGGCACCAGGCTAGCCCGTAGTGGCATCTGTGCTTGATCGAATGGATCAATACGCAGTCTGCCAAACACGTCCCCCAAGGTCGCGAGCCTTGTTTCCCTTGATGCTGTCACCCTCGTTTTCCGCCGGGGGTGGCGTGATCATATGGGTCATAAAGCAACAAGCGTGCACAAAATTTCCGAAAATGAAAAAATTTTGTGAAAAATCAGAATCAGCATCGCCTTTTTGCTTTATCCATATGATTTTTATGAATATTTCAATTTTGTAAAAATATCGATGGATTTTACGTGTCATGGTTGGGGGCGGTTCTTTCTCGCAAAAGCGTTACCCGAATCAGCTCCCTTTGAGTAGAAAACGAATGCGTTGTGTTGTTGTCGCAACAGCAGTGTGTGATTTTGGTGCAGTGCGTGCCCGGTTCGCCTGAACCTGGAGCAATGCTCTGGTTGGTCACTATGGTGAGGCCAGGGCTGTTTCATTTTCATGTACCTGAAGCAGGCAATTGTCAGGCGGCGTTTCAATGAAAGAATTCATGGTTGGCGGTTCTACAACCTTAGCGAGCGTCAAATCGGTGCGGTCACCGTTATGCCGGACTCATTCTGGTGCGCATGGGGGCGGGCAGGTGAAGCGCCGTGCGAACCCTAGTATCCTGCGGGCCTCGCAGCACCCTGTTACCGACAGGGCAGGTACATTCACCTGGCAGTCAGGAGTTTTTTATCGTGTTCGTTCTGGATTCTCGTCTTCAACAAGACACCTTGCCCATTGGCGACTTTCCGCTGTGCCGGTTACTGCTCTCCAATGACAGTCATTACCCGTGGTTCATTCTGGTCCCGCGTCGGGCTGATATCACTGAGGTGTTTCAGTTGAGCGCTGCAGATCAGTTGCAGCTATGGCAGGAGACCAGTGTTCTGGCCAAGGTGCTGAAAGAGCTGTTCGATGCGGATAAAATCAACATTGCTGCCTTGGGTAATGTGGTCAGTCAGTTGCACATGCACATAATTGTGCGCAATCGTGACGATGCGGCCTGGCCTGCGCCCGTCTGGGGCAAGCATGCTGCAGTTGCTTACACCGACGAGCAGTTCTCGGCAATCTGCCGGCAGCTCAGGCCGGTATTGACGAATGATTTTCGATTTGAGGAGGAGCAGTCATGAGCCTTGAAGAGCGAGTCATGGAGCTGGAAAGCCGCATGGCCTTTCAGGACGATACAATTCAGGCACTCAATGATGTGCTGGTAAAGCAGCGGCGCGAGTTTGATCATCTACAGCAGCAGATGGCAGCAATGATCAAGCGTCAGGAGGAGATGGGCAGTCAGTTCGATACCTTCGAGGAAGAAGCGCCGCCACCTCACTATTGATCTGTTGCCATAAAAAAACCGCGACTTCCTTTGGAGGGA
>NZ_LJQT01000007.1:0-287 GCF_001400515.1 Pseudomonas meliae
CTTAGCCCTTATCGCGTCCACAAGTTTTTCTGCTTCGACCAGAGGAAGACGGCTGATTCGGTCGATCTTTTCTGCAATGACGACTTCACCCGGTTGAAGGTCCTCAATCATGCGCAACAGCTCGGGACGGTCGGATCGAGCGCCCGAGGCTTTCTCGCGATAGGATAGACCGCAGCTACGTAGTAGCCTGACTCTCGAGCATTGCCAATAATCGCTTCTTGGCGCTGCAAGTCCTGGTCTTCGGAACTGACACGCAGGTACACCCGCGCAACGTTGAGAGTCGTCAT
>NZ_LJQT01000296.1:0-324 GCF_001400515.1 Pseudomonas meliae
GAAAATGGTCGATATCAACGATCGCTCAGTCCCTATGACGCACGATGGCTATCTGAAGCTGTACCAGATGAGCCAGCCAGATCTGAGCCAGCGTTTCGGTGCGATTTTGCTCGACGAAGGGCAGGACGTGAACCCGGTCATCGCGAACCTGGTCCAGATCCAAACAATAACTCAAGTCACTGTAGGTGATCGGCATCAGCAGCTGTATCGGTTCAGAGGCGCTGTGGATGCTTTAAACAGTCCGGCGATGAAGGACGCCGAGAAACACTTCCTGACTCAGAGCTTCAGATTTGGACCGGCTGTTGCCTACGTGGCCAACGTTAA
>NZ_LJQT01000441.1:0-2856 GCF_001400515.1 Pseudomonas meliae
TTGTCTACACCCTCTTAGCTGATAGTCAAGGTCATGTGGCGGTCTGTTTGAAAAGCGTCCAAACTGCGACTGACAGCTCAATCCGCCCTCAAACGAACATTTCTTTCCATGCATGCATTTAGCAAGATTCGACTAACATTCAATCAGGGCAGTCCGCAGTCGCACGAGGACGACGCGGCAGGCATCGCGGTGCAGGACGCCAAGCCGACCCTGCAGGCGCCACCGATGTACAAGGTGGTTTTATTCAACGATGACTACACCCCGATGGATTTCGTCGTAGAAGTGCTCGAGGTGTTTTTTAACCTGAATCGTGAGCTGGCCACCAAAGTCATGCTGGCCGTCCATACAGAGGGACGGGCAGTCTGCGGATTGTTTACCCGCGACATCGCCGAGACCAAGGCAATGCAGGTCAATCAATACGCCAGGGAGAGCCAGCATCCGCTACTCTGTGAGATCGAGAAGGACGGTTAAACGCCGACCACTTGGGTATGAGGTGAAGCTATGTTAAACCGTGAGCTCGAAGTCACCCTCAATCTTGCCTTCAAGGAGGCACGTTCGAAGCGTCATGAGTTCATGACGGTCGAGCACCTCCTGCTGGCTCTATTGGATAATGAGGCTGCAGCCACTGTTCTGCGTGCCTGCGGTGCAAACCTCGATAAACTCAAGCATGATCTGCAGGAGTTCATCGACTCCACCACTCCGCTGATCCCCGTTCATGACGAGGATCGCGAGACACAGCCGACGCTCGGGTTCCAGCGTGTGCTGCAACGGGCAGTTTTCCACGTGCAGAGCTCCGGCAAGCGCGAAGTAACCGGCGCCAACGTGCTGGTTGCAATTTTCAGTGAGCAGGAAAGCCAGGCCGTGTTTCTGCTCAAGCAGCAGAGCGTGGCCCGGATTGATGTCGTCAACTATATCGCCCACGGTATCTCCAAGGTTCCGGGGCATGGCGAACACTCTTCTGAAGGTGAACAGGATATGCAGGACGACGAGGGCGGTGAAGCATCTTCCTCAGGCAATCCTCTGGATGCCTATGCCAGCAATCTGAACGAATTGGCGCGCCAGGGGCGCATCGATCCGCTGGTCGGTCGCGAAAGCGAAGTCGAGCGCGTAGCTCAGATTCTGGCTCGTCGTCGCAAGAACAACCCGTTGCTGGTCGGTGAGGCTGGGGTCGGTAAAACGGCTATTGCCGAAGGCCTGGCCAAGCGTATCGTGGACAATCAGGTCCCTGATTTGCTCGCCAGCAGCGTTGTCTACTCGCTTGATCTGGGTGCCCTGCTGGCCGGGACCAAATACCGCGGCGATTTCGAGAAGCGTTTCAAAGCGTTGCTCAATGAGCTGCGCAAGCGTCCTCAGGCGATCCTGTTCATTGACGAGATCCACACCATCATTGGTGCTGGTGCAGCATCAGGCGGGGTGATGGATGCCTCCAACCTGCTCAAACCGTTGCTGTCGTCTGGCGAGATTCGCTGCATCGGCTCCACGACCTTTCAGGAGTTTCGCGGGATTTTCGAAAAAGACCGCGCCTTGGCGCGTCGCTTCCAGAAAGTCGATGTGTCCGAGCCTTCGGTCGAAGACACCATCGGCATCCTTCGTGGCCTGAAAAGCCGTTTCGAGCAGCATCACAGCATCGAGTACAGTGACGAAGCGCTGCGCGCCGCAGCTGAGCTTGCGTCGCGTTACATCAATGACCGTCATATGCCCGACAAGGCGATCGATGTTATTGATGAAGCCGGTGCCTACCAGCGTCTGCAGCCTGTCGAGCAGCGCGTCAAGCGCATCGATGTGCCTCAGGTCGAAGACATCGTCGCCAAGATCGCGCGTATTCCGCCAAAACACGTCAACAGTTCTGACAAGGAGCTGCTGCGTAACCTGGAGCGCGATCTGAAGCTCACCGTGTTTGGTCAGGATGCAGCCATTGACTCGTTGTCGACGGCGATCAAGCTTTCGCGTGCAGGCCTCAAGTCGCCTGACAAGCCGGTCGGTTCGTTCCTGTTCGCAGGCCCTACCGGTGTCGGCAAGACCGAAGCCGCTCGCCAGTTGGCCAAGGCGTTGGGTGTCGAGCTGATTCGTTTCGACATGTCCGAGTACATGGAGCGGCATACCGTTTCCCGTCTGATCGGCGCGCCTCCGGGCTACGTCGGTTTCGATCAGGGCGGTCTTTTGACCGAAGCCATCACTCGTCAACCGCATTGCGTGCTGCTGCTCGATGAAATCGAAAAGGCTCACCCGGAAGTCTTCAACCTGCTTTTGCAGGTGATGGACCACGGTACGCTGACCGATAACAACGGGCGCAAGGCAGATTTCCGCAACGTGATCGTGATCATGACCACCAATGCCGGGGCTGAGTCCGCCGCGCGTGCTTCGATCGGTTTCACGCATCAGGACCACTCGTCTGATGCGATGGAAGTGATCAAGAAGAGCTTCACGCCGGAGTTCCGCAACCGTCTGGACACCATCATTCAGTTTGGTCGTCTCAGCCACGAAGTCATCAAGAGCGTGGTCGACAAGTTCCTTACCGAGCTTCAGGCCCAGCTGGAAGACAAGCGCGTACTGCTCGAAGTGTCCGAGGCGGCGAGAAGCTGGCTGGCGCAGGGTGGTTACGATGCGGCGATGGGTGCCAGACCGATGGCTCGCCTGATTCAGGACAAGATCAAGCGGCCGCTGGCTGAAGAGATCCTGTTCGGCGAATTGTCAGAGCACGGCGGTGTGGTTCACATCGATATCAAGGATGGCGAGATTACCTTCGACTTCGAAACCACAGCAGAAATGGCCTGACGCCGAAGCCTCGCTCCGCATCGTGAATGGATGCGGGGCAGGCCGGGGTCTCTGGTTGTATGAAACAGGCAAACAAAAACA
>NZ_LJQT01000441.1:2862-16307 GCF_001400515.1 Pseudomonas meliae
TATGCCGGGCGTTTTCGTCAATGCCTGTTTAACGAGCGCGGTAGGTGATGCGCCCTTTGCTCAGGTCATAGGGCGTCAGTTCTACACGCACTTTGTCACCGGTCAGAATACGGATGTAATTCTTGCGCATCTTGCCGGAGATATGCGCGGTTACGACGTGCCCGTTTTCCAACTCCACGCGGAACATGGTGTTGGGCAGGGTGTCGACGACAGTGCCTTCCATTTCGAAGCTGTCTTCTTTCGACATGCAGTAAAGCCCTCGGTATACAAATGAGTGGCCCGGTGCAAGTGGCGCCAGGCAAAAGCGGCGTGCATTGTGCCCGAAAAAACCAGTTTAAGCCAAGGGGTTCAATACAGAGTGACCCATCTTTGATTGGTAAGTAGCTCAATGGGCCGATATTGGGTCTTGTAATTCATCTTTTTGCAGTTTTTGATCCAGTAACCCAGGTACACCGCCTGCAGTTGAAGTCTGGCGGCTTCGGCGATCTGCCACAAAATCGCGTAACGGCCCAGACTGCGGCGCTCTTCATCAGGTTCGTAGAACGTGTAGACCGCGGAAAGGCCGTTGGGCAAAAGGTCGGTGACCGCAACTGCCAGCAGTCGTTGGTCGACGCGAAATTCGTAAAAACGCGAAAAGGGCAGGTCGCGAACCAGAAATGTCGAAAACTGTTCACGGCTGGGTGGAAACATGTCGCCGTCAGCATGCCGTTGCTCTATGTAACGTTGATAAAGATCGAAATATTCCTCGGTGAAGGCCGGTCTGGTGCTTTGCACCTGTACATCGGCATTACGTTTCAAAATCCTTTTTTGCTGTCTGTCGGGTACAAACAGGTTCACGGGGATGCGCGCGGGCACGCAAGCGCTGCAGTTCTGGCAGTGGGGGCGGTAAAGATGATCGCCGCTACGGCGAAAGCCCATGTCCGAGAGGTCGGCGTAGACCTGCACATCCATTGGCTGGCTGGGGTCCAGAAACAGGGTAGTCGCCTGCTCTTCAGGCAGGTAACTGCAGGTGTGCGGTTGAGTGGCATAAAACTTCAGCCTCGCCAGCTCTGTCATGGTCGTCGCCTAATGGTAAATCCTTACCTGTGAGTGTATGCCAGCCTGTCAAACTCGCCTAGATGACCAGTCGGCACCGCTTGGCTGATCAAGATGCCCGGACAGATAGTCGGCAAAAGTCTGCCGAGGAATCGAGCGTGCGCCGAAACTGTGAAGGTGTTGGGTCGGCATCTGGCAATCGATCAATACAAAACCCCAGTCGGTCAGGTGCTGCACCAGCGTGGCGAATCCGACTTTGGAGGCGTTGTCTGCACGGCTGAACATGGACTCACCGAAGAACAGCTGGCCCATTGCCAGGCCATACAGCCCGCCGACCAGTTCATTCTGATCCCAGACCTCGACGCTGTGCGCATGGCCGCGTCGGTGCAACTCAAGATAGGCATCCTGCATCGAGCCGGTGATCCAGGTTTCATTGGCGTAACTTCTCGGCGCAGCGCAGGCCTTGATCACGCTCGCAAAATCCCGGTCGAAGGTCACGTGGTAGCGAGACTGGCGCAACATTTTGCCGAGGCTGCGCGAAACATGCAGTTCTTCGGGAAACAGTACGGTACGCGGATCGGGAGACCACCAGAGAATCGGCTGGCCGTCCTGAAACCACGGAAAGCAGCCGTGCCGGTAGGCATTGATCAGGCGATCGGCTGACAGGTCTCCACCGGCGGCAAGTAATCCGTTGGGCTCGCGGAGGGCTTTCTCCAGTGGCGGGAAATCCAGGCTATTGCGGTTCAACCAGGTCAGCATGGCATCACAACTTTGCGGAAGGGGAGGGCGCACCCGCCTGTCAGTGCAACTCTGTGCGGCAGGCGTGGTCACAAGCGGTTGTCATTATGGCGCGTACCTGGCACATACGGTAGGGCAAGAGCGCGGCGATGATGGTGCAGCCCTTGAAGTTGTGGGCGGTTGATAGAAACACGTCATAAGCCTTTGTCACAAAACGGAATGCATGCTCAAATTGAACATCATCAGCGAACATGAAAGCATGTCCCGCATTGCGGAACTGTCTGAAGTCGGTCTGACGCGTTTTCGTACAGACCCCAGCGCCTGTAAAGCCGTACAATGCCCGCTTTGGGCGTTATCATTCAAACGTCTGCCGAACGGGCTTCCCGGTGTCTGCTATCCCTGTTCATGCGGGAGCATTCAGCGCCGTCCGACAGCCGTTTCTGGTCAATCAACGAGATGTTCGCGCTACAGCGCAGGAATTAAAGCGTTTTGAAGAAATCCACCCCAGCACCCAGCGCTGTTCCGCTTTGGCGGCAGCAATTGCACTACCGGCTCAAGGAAGGGGCCCTGATCGCCTTTGGCGCCCTGTGCCTGTACCTGATAATGGCATTGTTGACCTACGATCAGAGTGATCCCGGCTGGAGCCACACCAGCAGTAACGCCGCGCAGGTGCAGAACGCTGCGGGGCGCGCAGGTGCCTTCTGTGCCGATATCCTGTTCATGATCCTGGGCTATTTCGCCTATATCTTCCCACTGCTGCTGGCAATCAAGGCCTGGCAGGTGTTTCGTCATCGTCACGAACCCTGGCAGTGGAGCGGCTGGCTCTTCTCCTGGCGTCTGATCGGGCTGGTATTCCTGATACTGGCGGGCGCGGCGCTGGCGCACATTCATTTTCACTTTTCGGCAGGCTTCCCGGGCTCTGCTGGCGGCGTGCTGGGCGAAGTGCTGGGCGATCTGGCCAAGAAAGCCCTGAACATCCAGGGCAGCACCTTGCTGTTCATAGCCCTGTTTCTATTCGGTCTGACAGTATTTACCGATCTGTCATGGTTCAAGGTGATGGATGTCACCGGCAAGATCACCCTTGACCTGTTCGAATTGTTCCAGGGAGCGGCGAACCGCTGGTGGACCGCCCGTGCCGAGCGCAAGCAGATGGTCGCGCAGTTGCGTGAGGTCGACATGCGCGTCAACGATGTGGTCGCGCCCGTTGCACCTGACCGTCGCGAGCAGGCCAAGGCCAAAGAGCGCCTGATGGAGCGCGAAGTGTCGCTGAGCAAACACATGACCGAGCGTGAAAAGCACGTGCCTGCGGTTATTGCGCCAGCCCCTTCAAAGCCAGCAGAACCGAGCAAGCGGGTCATGAAGGAAAAACAGGCCCCGCTGTTCGTTGACAGCGCAGTCGAAGGCACCTTGCCGCCCATCTCCATCCTTGATCCGGCAGAAAAGAAGCAGCTCAACTACTCGCCAGAGTCCCTGGCGGCGGTCGGTCATCTGCTGGAAATCAAGCTCAAGGAATTTGGTGTCGAGGTCTCGGTTGACTCCATCCATCCCGGCCCGGTCATTACCCGTTACGAGATTCAGCCGGCCGCTGGCGTCAAGGTCAGTCGCATTGCCAACCTCGCCAAGGACCTTGCCCGCTCACTGGCGGTCACCAGCGTGCGCGTGGTCGAGGTGATCCCGGGCAAGACCACCGTCGGTATCGAGATCCCCAACGAAGACCGCCAGATCGTGCGCTTCTCCGAGGTGCTGTCGACCCCTGAATACGATAATGCCAAGTCGCCGGTCACCCTGGCGCTGGGCCACGACATCGGCGGCAAGCCGGTGATTACCGACCTGGCCAAGATGCCCCACTTGCTGGTGGCCGGTACGACCGGTTCCGGTAAGTCGGTTGGTGTGAACGCCATGATCCTGTCGATCCTGTTCAAGTCCGGCCCGGAAGACGCCAAGCTGATCATGATCGATCCGAAGATGCTTGAGCTGTCCATCTACGAAGGCATTCCGCACCTCTTGTGTCCGGTCGTTACCGACATGAAGGACGCTGCCAACGCCTTGCGCTGGAGCGTTGCCGAGATGGAACGCCGTTACAAGCTGATGGCGAAAATGGGTGTGCGTAACCTTTCGGGCTTCAACCAGAAGGTCAAGGATGCGCAGGATGCCGGGGAGCCACTTGCCGATCCGCTGTACAAGCGGGAAAGCATTCATGACGAAGCGCCGTTGCTGAGCAAGCTGCCGACCATCGTGGTAGTGGTGGATGAATTCGCCGACATGATGATGATCGTCGGCAAGAAGGTTGAAGAGCTGATCGCCCGTATCGCCCAGAAGGCTCGTGCGGCAGGTATCCACCTGATCCTCGCGACACAGCGTCCTTCGGTGGATGTGATTACCGGTCTGATCAAGGCCAACATCCCGACGCGCATGGCGTTTCAGGTGTCGAGCAAGATCGATTCCCGGACCATCATCGATCAGGGCGGTGCCGAACAACTGTTGGGCCATGGCGACATGCTATACATGCCGCCGGGCACCAGCCTGCCGATTCGCGTGCACGGCGCGTTTGTTTCCGACGAGGAAGTGCATCGCGTGGTAGAAGCCTGGAAACTGCGTGGTTCGCCTGACTACAACGACGATATTCTCGCCGGTGTGGAAGAGCCCGGCAGCGGCTTTGATGGCGGTGGCAGTGAAGACAGCGAAAGCGACGCGCTTTACGATGAGGCGGTCAAGTTTGTACTCGAAAGCCGCCGCGCATCGATTTCTGCCGTGCAGCGCAAGCTGAAGATCGGCTACAACCGCGCAGCGCGCATGATCGAAGCAATGGAAATGGCTGGCGTCGTGACCTCCATGAATACCAACGGATCGCGTGAAGTTCTGGCTCCAGGACCGGTGCGCGACTGATTTTTATCACCCCGAACTGCGGCGGCAGCGTGCAAGTCACGCTGCCGCATCATCATCGACTTCAAAGAGGAATCCCATGCGTCTTATCCGCATGCTGTTGGCCACCGCACTGACCTTCTCCGTGATGTCCGCCCATGCCGACAGCAAGGACGTGGCACGCCTGACCCAGTTGCTGGAGAAATCCCAGACCCTGACCGCACGCTTCTCGCAATTGACGCTGGACGGTGGCGGCACGCAATTGCAAGAGACTACCGGCGAAATGACGTTGCAGCGTCCAGGCCTGTTCAACTGGCACACCGATGCGCCACAGGAGCAGTTGATGGTTTCCGACGGCAAGAAAGTGTCGTTGTGGGACCCTGATCTGGAGCAGGTCACCATCAAGAAGCTCGATCAGCGCCTGACCCAGACCCCAGCCTTGCTGCTGTCCGGTGACGTGTCGAAGATCAGCGAAAGCTTCGATATCACGGCGAAAGAGGCGGGTGGCGTGATCGACTTCGTGCTCAAGCCCAAGACCAAGGACACCCTGTTCGACAGCCTGCGTTTGTCATTTCGTAACGGCATCATCAACGACATGCAACTGATCGACAGCGTGGGCCAGCGCACCAATATCCTGTTCACCGGCGTCAAGGCCAACGAGCCTGTTGCGGCCAGCAAGTTTCAGTTCCAGATTCCCAAGGGTGCTGATGTCATTCAAGAGTAAAAGGGTTAATTCCTGATCATGGATCTGTTCAGCCGCGAACCGATAGCTCAGCCTCTGGCTGCACGTTTGCGTGCTACCAATCTGGATGAGTACGTCGGTCAGGAGCACGTGCTTGCCCACGGCAAGCCTCTGCGTGAGGCGCTGGAGCAGGGTGCGCTGCATTCGATGATTTTCTGGGGCCCGCCCGGTGTGGGCAAGACTACCCTGGCGAGGCTGCTGGCCAAGGTGTCGGACGCGCATTTCGAGACTGTTTCCGCCGTGCTGGCGGGGGTCAAGGAAATTCGTCAGGCAGTGGAAGTCGCCAAACAGCAGGCCGGGCAATATGGCAAACGCACGATTCTGTTCGTCGACGAAGTGCACCGCTTCAACAAGTCGCAACAGGATGCGTTCCTGCCTTATGTCGAGGATGGCACGCTGATTTTTATTGGCGCTACTACCGAAAATCCTTCGTTCGAACTCAATAATGCCTTGTTGTCCCGTGCCCGTGTCTATGTGCTCAAAAGCCTGGACGAGGCGGCGCTGCGCAAGCTGGTCCATCGTGCTCTGACCGAGGAGCGCGGGTTGGGCAAGCGCCAACTGACCCTGAGCGATGAAGGCTTCACGATTCTCATGGCCGCCGCTGATGGCGATGGTCGGCGCATGCTCAATCTTCTGGAAAACGCGTCCGATCTTGCCGAAGACGGCAGCGAGATCGACGTCGAGCTGCTGCAGAGCCTGCTGGGTGACAGCCGACGTCGCTTCGACAAGGGCGGCGAGGCGTTCTATGACCAGATATCGGCCTTGCACAAGTCAATACGTGGTTCTGATCCCGACGCAGCCCTGTACTGGTTTGCCCGGATGATCGACGGCGGCTGCGATCCGCTGTATCTGGCGCGTCGCGTGGTGCGCATGGCCAGTGAAGATATCGGCAATGCAGATCCGCGCGCCTTGCCGCTGTGCATGTCGGCCTGGGACGTGCAGGAGCGTCTGGGCAGCCCCGAGGGCGAACTGGCAGTAGCGCAGGCCATCGTCTATCTGGCCTGTGCGCCAAAAAGCAACGCGGTCTACATGGCCTTCAAGGCTGCAATGCGCGAAGCCGGCGAGCATGGTTCGCTGGAGGTTCCGCTGCATTTGCGCAATGCGCCGACCAAGCTGATGAAGCAGCTCGGTTATGGCGAAGAATACCGATACGCCCATGACGAGCCTGAAGCCTATGCGGCAGGTGAGGACTACTTTCCGGACGAGCTGGAACCACGGCAGTATTACCAGCCTGTGCCACGCGGTCTGGAACTCAAGATCGGTGAGAAGCTCAGGCATCTGAGCGCATTGGACGATGCCAGTCCCCGCCAGCGGAGAAAGTGATGATTCAGACCATTCTTGCGGTGTCGATTGCCGGGATCGCTGGTACATTATTGCGTTTTGCAGCGGGTACCTGGGTAAGCGCCAACTGGCCACGACATTTTTACGCAGCAACGCTTGCGGTCAACATCGTAGGGTGCCTGATAATCGGCGTACTGTATGGATTGTTTCTGCTGCGCCCGGAAGTGCCCATCGAAATTCGTGCCGGCTTGATTGTCGGCTTTGTAGGCGGTCTGACGACCTTTTCATCCTTTTCACTGGATACGCTGCGCCTGCTGGAAAGCGGGCAGGTACCGCTGGCCCTTGGTTATGCCGGTATCAGCGTATTCGGCGGGCTGCTCGCAACCTGGGTTGGCCTGTCCCTGACCAGACTTTGATAGACGAGAGAACGATATGCTCGATTCCAAACTGTTACGTACTCAACTTCAGGACGTAGCGGATCGCCTGGCTTCCCGTGGCTTTACACTGGATGTGGCGCGCATTGAATCGCTGGAAGCCCAGCGCAAGGTGGTGCAGACCCGCACCGAACTGCTGCAGGCCGAGCGCAATGCACGTTCCAAATCCATCGGTCAGGCCAAGCAGCGCGGCGAAGACATTGCGCCGTTGATGGCTGACGTCGAGCGCATGGGCAACGAGCTGAGCGAAGGCAAGGTCGAGCTGGACGGCATTCAGGCCGAGCTGGATGCGCTGGTGCTGAGCATTCCGAACCTGCCTCACGAATCGGTGCCGGTCGGTGCTGACGAAGAAGGCAACGTCGAAGTGCGTCGCTGGGGTACGCCGACTGCCTTCGATTTCGAGGTCAAGGATCACGTTGCTCTGGGCGAGAAGTTCGGCTGGCTCGACTTCGAGACCGCTGCCAAGCTGTCCGGTGCGCGTTTTGCGTTGCTGCGTGGCCCAATCGCGCGCCTGCACCGTGCGCTGGCGCAGTTCATGATCAATCTGCATATCAACGAACACGGCTACGAAGAGACCTACACGCCTTATCTGGTGCAGGCACCTGCGTTGCAGGGTACAGGCCAGTTGCCCAAGTTCGAGGAAGACCTGTTCAAGATCACCCGCGAAGGCGAAGCTGATCTGTACCTGATTCCGACCGCGGAAGTGTCGTTGACCAACATCGTGTCGGGTGAAATTCTCGATGCCAAACAGCTGCCTCTCAAGTTTGTTGCCCACACCCCTTGCTTCCGTAGCGAAGCGGGTGCGTCGGGTCGTGACACGCGTGGCATGATCCGCCAACACCAGTTCGACAAGGTCGAGATGGTTCAGATTGTTGCGCCTGAAGACTCCATGGCTGCGCTTGAATCGCTGACCGGCAACGCCGAGCGCGTTCTGCAGTTGCTGGAACTGCCGTACCGTACGCTGGCGCTGTGCACCGGCGACATGGGTTTCAGTGCCGTGAAGACGTACGACCTGGAAGTGTGGATTCCAAGCCAGGACAAGTACCGCGAAATCTCTTCGTGCTCCAACTGCGGTGATTTCCAGGCGCGCCGCATGCAGGCCCGCTGGCGCAATCCGGAAACCGGCAAGCCGGAACTGGTCCACACCCTCAATGGGTCGGGGCTGGCGGTGGGTCGTACACTGGTCGCGGTGCTGGAAAACTACCAGCAGGCGGATGGGTCGATTCGTGTGCCCGAGGTGCTCAAGCCTTACATGGGCGGCCTTGAGGTCATCGGTTAAATGGAATTTCTGCCGCTGTTCCATAACCTGCGTGGCAGCCGGGTGCTGGTGGTCGGCGGTGGTGAAATTGCCCTGCGCAAATCACGCCTGATTGCCGACGCTGGCGCAGTGCTGCGCGTGGTTGCGCCAGAAATCGAGGCCCAACTGAGCGAGCTGGTCGTCCAGAGCGGCGGTGAGATGATCCTGCGTGGCTACAGCGAAGGCGATCTTGATGGTTGTGTGCTGATTATTGCCGCGACGGATGACGAGCCGCTCAATGCCCAGGTTTCCCATGACGCCCGGCTGCGCTGCGTTCCGGTCAATGTGGTGGATGCCCCGGCGTTGTGTACGGTTATCTTTCCGGCGATTGTCGACCGCTCGCCATTGGTGATCGCTGTGTCCAGTGGCGGCGATGCGCCAGTGCTGGCACGTCTGATCCGTGCCAAGCTGGAAACCTGGATTCCCTCCACCTATGGGCAGCTCGCCGGGCTGGCTGCGCGCTTTCGCAATCAGGTCAAAGGTCTGTTTCCGAATGTGCAGCAACGCCGGGCGTTCTGGGAAGATGTTTTTCAGGGTGCCATTGCCGACCGCCAGTTGGCCGGGCAGGGGGCCGAGGCCGAGCGTCTGCTGATCGCCAAGATCGCTGGCGAGCCGCCGCCGGAGACCGGCGAGGTGTATCTGGTCGGTGCTGGCCCCGGTGATCCTGACTTGCTGACTTTCCGGGCCTTGCGCCTGATGCAGCAAGCGGATGTGGTGCTGTATGACCGCCTTGTCGCGCCTACGATTCTGGACCTGTGCCGTCGCGATGCCGAGCGTGTCTATGTCGGCAAGCGCCGTGCAGAGCACGCTGTTCCGCAGGAACAGATCAACCAGCAACTGGTTGCACTGGCCAAGCAAGGCAAGCGAGTGGTGCGCCTCAAAGGCGGCGATCCGTTTATCTTCGGCCGTGGCGGTGAGGAAATCGAAGAGCTGGCTGCGCATGGCATTCCGTTTCAGGTGGTTCCGGGTATTACCGCCGCCAGTGGTTGTGCGGCGTATGCCGGTATACCGCTGACGCACCGTGATCACGCACAGTCTGTGCGTTTCATTACCGGTCACTTGAAAAACGGCACCACAGACCTGCCCTGGTCCGACCTGGTTGCGCCTGCTCAGACGCTGGTGTTTTACATGGGGCTGATCGGTTTGCCGGTCATCTGTGAAGAACTGATCAGGCATGGTCGCTCTGCCGACACGCCTGCTGCGCTGGTCCAGCAGGGCACGACGGTCAATCAGCGTGTGTTTACCGGCACTCTGGCCAATCTGCCGCAACTGGTTGCCGAGCATGAGGTGCATGCGCCAACGCTGGTAATCATCGGCGAAGTGGTCAAGTTGCGTGAAAAACTGGCATGGTTCGAAGGGGCTCAGGCGACTGTCTGAAGCCGATTATGGATAGCCCGTTCGGGCTATCCATCCTTTTTTGCCAATCTGTCAATTGCTCCAGACACCCTCACCGGACAGCCGCTCCCGGTCGTGACCTGCCTGCAGATCAAGCGCTGGACCCTTCGGTATGATGCCGGTCGGATTGATGGTGCGATGGCTCGCGTAGTAGTGGCCCTTGATGTGCTCGAAGTTCACGGTCTCCGCGATACCTGGCCATTGGTACAACTCACGTAGCCAATTGCTGAGGTTCGGGTAATCCGCGATGCGCCGCAGGTTGCACTTGAAGTGGCTGTAATACACCGCATCGAAGCGCACGAAGGTGGTGAACAGGCGTATGTCGGCTTCGGTCAGGTGTTTTCCCGTCAGGTAGCGCTTTTCGCCCAGCAGGTTTTCCAGCACGTCCAGTTCGGCGAACACATCATTGAACGCCTCTTCGTACGCCCCCTGTGAGGTGGCGAACCCGGCCCTGTAGACACCGTTGTTGACGTTCGGATAAATCTGCTCGTTGAGCTCGTCGATGCTCGCCCGCAAGGCTTGCGGATAAAAGTCCAGCGTGTTGCCGGTCAGTTCGTCGAATGCGCCATTGAACATGCGAATGATTTCCGCAGACTCATTGCTGACGATGCATTGCTGCTGTTTGTCCCACAGCACCGGAACTGTCACGCGGCCGGTATAGCGAGGGTCATCGGCGGTATAGCGTTGGTGAAAGAACTGGAAGTCATCCAGCGCATCGCCACTGGAGCCTTTCTGCTGATCGAAAGTCCAGCCATTTTCCAGCATCAGCCAACTGACCACTGAAACGCCGATCAGGTTTTCCAGTCCCTTGAGCTTGCGTACGATCAGTGTGCGGTGTGCCCACGGGCATGCCAGTGAGACATACAAGTGGTAGCGGCCGGCCTGTGCAGCAAAACCGCCCTCACCAGATGGCCCCGCTTGTCCGTCGGCTGTGACCCAGTTGCGTCGTTGCGCATTTTCGCGCTGAAAGGCGCCATCTTTGCTGCTTTCGTACCACTGGTCTTGCCAGTGTCCTTCGACCAGAAGGCCCATGTCTGACTCCCATTTCCAGGTTATAGAGCTTGGAGGTCAGCCAGGTCGCATCGGTTCGACCTAAAACGCGCAAGATTATGGGGGCTGGTGATCGTCACAGCCGATAGGTCAAAGGCTCTTGTCGCGGCGATCCCAGAATACTCGGGCTTGCTCGAACGCTTCGTCGCGAGCGACACCCAGGCCGCGCAGGGCAAGCGCGATTGTCGATATCAACGCCAGTTGCGGGTAGCTGTCTTCGATTTCCCCGCGCCATAAGGCCAACAGTTGCTGCGGGTCGAGTGTCGCCGGTTTTACGTGACGGCGCGGCGAAAGCGCTGGCCACTCCTCGTCCCAGGGCTGGCCGCCAGTGGTGCCGTACAAATGGCTGATGGTGTCCGGATTGATCTCGATTTCGCCACCGTCACCCTTGACCACAATGGCGTTGTCGCCCAGCAGGCTGCTGGCATCGCGATGCACGCTCTGATAGCCCGGATGAAAGATGCTTTGCAGGCCGCAACGGGCCTGAAGCGGGTTGAGAATGCGTGCCAGAGAATGAATGGGGGAGCGCAGGCCCAGCGTGTTGCGCAGATCAATCATGCGTTGCAGCTGCGGTGCCCAGTCTGCAAGCGGAATGAACGCTATATTGCCTTGCTCAAGCGAGGTTTCGACTGCTGACCAGTTGCGGCACAGGGGAATATTCAGCAGGCCGAGCAATTGTTCGGTGTACAGGCGGCCCGCAGTATGGGCACCGCCANNCCGCCGCCGTGCAGGAGGATCTTCACGCCGTTTTGCGCCAGACATTTGGCCGCCAGCAAGTACCACGGCAGATGACGCTTTTTCCCCGCGTAGGTCGGCCAGTCGATATCGACCTGAATCGCCGGAGCATTGATGCGTTCGCGCACGGCTTCGGTAAACCCCGCCAGTTCCTCGGGGCTTTCTTCCTTATGGCGCAGCAGCATCAGAAAAGCCCCGAGCTGGGTGTCCTCGACTTTTTCATCGAGCAACATACCCATGGCCTCTCGCGCTTCTTCGCGCGTCAGGTTGCGCGCACCGCGTTTGCCTTTGCCCAGGATGCGCACAAATGTCGCAAAGGGATGTTCTTCAGGTGTTTCGGTAACAAGCGCGGCGTAATCGTTCATATGCAATTGGTCGGTTTAGGCAGGCCCGCCAGCTTGGCGGCGAGTTTGGCGGGAGTGCCGTTGAACAGGCGGTTGAGTTGCATGCTGTTGCCTTTTTCCGTACCCAGCTTCAGTGCGGTGTATTTGATCAGCGGCCGAGTGGCCGGCGAAAGCTGAAACTCGGCGTAGAAATCCCGCAGCAACTGGAGGATTTCAATGTGCTCGGCACTCAGGGTGATACCTTCCTCAGCGGACAGAGCGTGTGCGACGTCCAGCGACCAGTCGTTGAGGTCCTGCAGAAAGCCATCCTTGTCCAGTTCGATGCTGTGCCCGTCAATCGTCAACTGTTTCATAGCCAGGTATTGACCTTGTCGAAGCGTAAGGACAGTTCCACGAAGGCAGGGTAGTCGATGCTGTTTACTCCGGTGGGCAGTGGCAGATTGCGTGCCTTGATGTCTTCATCAAGCACAAATAACTGCAATGAATCGACCAGGGGCTGTAGGGATTTCAATGGTGCGCATGACGGCGTCAGTGCATAAGTAGCGTCGCCACAGAGCAATACGCCGTCGTCACGGCCCAGCAAGCGCAGGCAGCTGTCCAGTCGGGTGTCGGCAAAAGGCGAATGGGAGAGAACGTGCAAAGTAGTCATCAGATCGTAATCACCTCGTCGTAGCGGTCAAAAAGTGCCGACAGTTCGGAGCGTGTGTACAACTGACTGATTTCTTCGCTCAATGCGCTGGCAGGGATGCCGCGCTCGGTCAGGCTTTGCCCGCAGGCATACAGGTCTTCAACGCCGAACATCGACAGGGCCTTGAGGTTTGCGGTCAGGTCTTTCTGTTGCAGGGCGTCGGGCAACTGCTGCGGCGACAACTGGAAAACCCCGTCATCCAGAAACAGCAGTCCGACCGACAGATCGAATGCACCACCCGCCAGCACGATGTCCAGCGCTTCACGGGCACCGGGACCGGACCACGGCGACTGGCGGCTGACTACCAATAATGATCTGGGCATGTCACGGCCCTCCAAAGCAGATCAAACGATCAGCCGATTGCACGGCATCGTGCAACTGCCCCAGCCCGGACAATTCCCAAGGCTCCCGCAGATTCGCCGCTGGCCGCTGATAACGCTCGGCCTCTTGGGCATCAAGCACGCCACGACGCAGCGCGGCGGCGATGCATACCACGCCATCCAGGTGGTGTTCGGCGATGAAGTCACGCCACTGCAGGGCCATATCCTGCTCATCCTGAGGCGTCACGACATTGGCCGACGCGCTGTGTACGCCGTCCTGATAAAAAAACAACCGGACGATCTCATGTCCGCCTGCGAGTACGGCTTTGGCGAACAGCAAGGCTCTTCGCGAGGAGGGCGCATGGGCGGCGGAAAAAAGCGAGATGGCGAATTTCATGATCGGCTCTGCCAACAAAACATCCGCAATGATAAAGAATTCAAGGGCCGACGTGTGAGTTTGGCGCGGTTCGACCTGCAAGCGCTGGGTCAGGGCGCAACCGTCTGAGTGTCGATTGATGTTCATA
>NZ_LJQT01000242.1:0-31146 GCF_001400515.1 Pseudomonas meliae
TTCTCGTTCCCACGCTCCGCGTGGTAATGCATTTCGTGACGCTCTGCGTCACATTGCAGACGTGACGCATCATTCAATTCGGCCCGAGATACAGGCAGCACCAAAGCCTGAGACTGCTTCGCCCTTGATACCGCGCAAGGCTGCAGATTTGTGACGCGGAGCGTCACCCAATGCATGCCAACGCGGAGCATTGGCACGATAGTCAGCTGGACTCATGTGTAACGCCGAGCACTCCGCGTAGCGCCGCGAACTGCACGCTACGCATTGGCCGATCGCTATACGACGAGTAATGCCTTACAGCTTGTGCAGAAAATTCAGCACCAGCTTGTTGCCTTCGGTGCGGTTTTCCGCACCCTGCTCGAAGTAGCTGTTGACCGTCAGGACGTTCTCCTTGCTAAAGGCGTACAGGAAGCCGGGGCCGATGGCCCAGACTTTTTCCTTGCGGCCACTGACATCATGGCCATCCACCTGGGTGTCCGTGAACTGCTTGAGCCAGTAGCCGTTGAGCCCCAGCGAAAGCTGTTCGGTCACTGCGTATTGCACGGTCAGGTTGGCATGCAGCGCCTGGCCCGCCTGAGTGTCGGAGACATTGCCGAACCCGGCTTGCGGGTCGTCATTCTTGCCGTTCCACAAGTACATGAAACGCCCGCTGGCCGACCATTTCGGGGAAAACCAGTAAGTCGCTGCGTAGTATGGGTTGAACGACCAGAAGTTGCTGCCGGGGTTGATCGAACGATTGCGATTGTAGGCACCAACCGGGATCGCAATATCCGCCTCGATACGCTGGGTCAACAGTGGGCTACCGTCAGCACGAGTTATCGTCGGTAACTGAAGAAACGGGCCGATGATCACATCGCCAAACCCTGCGCGCGAACTCAGCACGGTGTTATCCAGACCATCGTCCACGTCGACATGCGCCAGCGACGTGTTGATTGCGGTAATACCCGGCATCGCGCCATTGGCCAAAGGCTGGCCGACGTAAATGAGCTGCGTGGTCACGGCCAGTACATCCACATCCTGTTTGGAAAGTTGCAGTTTGTCGCCATTCACGTCATTGAAGCGATCGGCCCTGGCGTAGTTCAGGTACTCCTCCAGATACCAGCCTGGCCCTGCCGGGGCTGGCGATCCGTCGTAGAAGCTGGTGTTGCCCAGATTAAGGCCGGGCAAGTCATAGGCATAGGTGGTCGATGAAAGGCCGATGATCGATACGGTCGCAACGGTACGCAAGATAGACTTGGGCATCTTGTGATTCCTGTACTTATTGTTGTTGTTTTCAATATCCCCGACGCCACGAGCGTGCCATCGGGGTTGCACCGCTTGCAGCCATTACACGTAAGAAGCTGCCAGCCCTCCGTCTACCGGCAAGTTGACACCGTTGATCCAGCGCGATGCGTCGGAACACAGAAACGCAATCACCTCGGCCACCTCATCAGCCAGCGCAGGACGCTTCATGTGCAAGCCGTCACGGGTGACCCGCTCCTGGCCGACCATGCTGACAAAATCCCCCAGAATAGGTGTGAACACCGGGCCCGGCGCGACGCAGTTGACACGCACCGACTGCTCGCGAAACCACTCTTGCGACTGCTGAAAGCTCCAGACAATCAGCGCCTCCTTGAAGTACTGGTAGCAGGTCTCCTGAGCGACCGGATTGGCTGCCAGCCACGCCTGCCCTTCGCTGTAGCTTTCAGTGGCGGCCAGCGCCTTGTGCAACTCCAGCCGTTTAACCCATTGGTCACCGAGTATCGACGATACGTTGACGATACTGCCGCCTGGGGCCATGCGCGGCAGCAAACACTGGGTCAGATGGCGCAGCCCCAGGTAATTGACTCGGGCGACCGCCTGAACCGGCGCAGTGCCGGGCACGCCGGCGATGTTGCACAGGGCGTCGATCTGTCTGGGCAAGCGCTCGACCAGCGCATTGATACTGTCAGGATCAGCCAGGTCCGCCTGGAAGAATCCGTCCACGGTCAGTTGCGGTTCATGAAGATCGATGCCAATCACTCTGGCACCTTGAAAGCGCGCCACCCTCGCCAGCTCAGCGCCAATTCCGGAGGACACACTCGTAATGATCAGTGTTTTATTATTCAGGTTCATAGTCACGCGCTCTTATTGTTGTTGGATCACGTTTTGTCGTTGCATCACATCACTACTTGCAATAAAGCATGGAAGCCCAGGCACCCTCAGAATGGGTAGGTCGGAGCCTGATTCTTCACGGTCACCCACTGCCACTGGCTGTACTCCTCCCAGTCTGAAGGGCTGCCTGCGCTGCAGCCGTTGCCCGACGCTCCGCGCCCGCCGAACGAGTTGATGCACTCATCGGCCACGGTCTGGTCATTGATGTGCAGCATGCCGCACCGCAGTCGATCGCCAATCGCCGTCGCGCGGCCCACATTCGGGGAAATAACGGCAGCGGCCAAGCCATATTCAGAGCGATTGGCCAGTTCAATGGCTTCCTCATCGGTGGAAAAACTGACCACTACGGCCACCGGGCCAAAAATCTCCTCCTCGAATGCACGCATACCGGGCTTCACGCCGCTGAGCACTGTAGGGCGATAGAACAGGCCCTCGTATTCACCACCGGTTTCCAGCTGCGCACCAGCTTGCAGGCTGTCGCTGACCACCTGGTGTACGTGCTGCAACTGGCGTTTTTGATCAGCGGCCCCAACGCAGCTTCACCGCGTGCCGCATTACCGACCGTCAACGCCCGTGCCTTGTCTGCCAGCTTGCGGGTCAGGTCGGCGACAATCGATTCGTGAACCAGAATCAGGCCGGTGGCCATGCAGATCTGCCCCTGATGGAGCCAGGCTCCAAACGCTGCATTGCTGGCAGCCAGATCAAGGTCGGCGTCTTCGAGAATGACCAGGGGGTTCTTGCCTCCCAATTCCAGCGACACTTTCTTCAGATTGCGCCCGGCAGCCTCGGCAACCTTGCGTCCGGCCGCAGTTGAACCGGTAAACGTGATCATCTGTACATTGGTGTCGCGGCAAAGCGCTTCGCCCGCATCCGCCGCCCCCGGCAACACATGCAACAGCCCTTTGGGCAGCCCTGCTTCCTCGAACAGCCTGGCAATCAGAAAACCGCCACTGATCGGCGTCTGCGGGTCAGGCTTGAGCACCACGGCATTGCCAGCGGCAAGCGCAGGAGCAACCGAGCGCATGGACAGCACCAACGGAAAGTTGAACGGCGAAATCACCCCCACCACACCGTGTGCGACGCGCCGTGCATAAGACAGGCGACCGGCAGCGCTGGGCAGCATCAGACCGTGACCATGAGCCTGCGAAAGCATACCCGCGGCCTGGCGCAGCAACACAATGGCCTCATTCACTTCGTGCTGGCCCTTGTGCAGACTGCCGCCGCTCTCCCGAGCCACGTACAAAGCCAGTTCATCGAACGCACAGACCGCGTGATCGGCGGCCAGCAAAAATATTTCAGCCTTTTCACGAGGCCCCAGCGCCGCCCAGGCAGGCTGGGCAAGCGCAGCTTCCCGGCAGGCAACGGCGATATCCGCCGCGTCAGCCATGGCAGTGTTCATCAACAGCTCGCCGGTCGCAGGCTCGATGACGGGCAATAACGGGGATGAGGAAGGAATCCAGTCGCCATTGAATACACATTCGGATTCAATCGCGCGGTGCAACAGGGGGGTGCCATCAGACGCTGACATATTCAGACTCCGGCTTTTATGGTTGTAATCGCCTGCTCCACTCCAATGGACAGCACGCGCCGTAAACAGGCCTGAGCAAAGCCTGTGCCGGGATTGCAATCAGGTTGTCATATAGCCGCTCAACCGCTCTGGAACAAGACTTTTCGGCAACCTCATTAACGGAGCAAACATCAAGGACCGGAAATACTGCGCGGCCGAGCTTGTTCATTTGATAAAGTTATGTTTATTAACCAAGTCATGAATTGATCATTTAGACCAATGCCGGGCCGAGGTACAAGAATGAGAATTCCTCACTGCGAGCTTCCCGACCACAGCGTCTCCACTGAGCACTTCCTGCCTCGGGGCGACAGCAGTCAGCCAGACGCCAGCGGCTCGCCGACCGCCGAGGAATTGACCGGTTGCCTGTTCTTCTCGCCTGACGATGGGCGCATCTGGCTCAACGATCAGCGCATGTTGCTGCTGCACACCTCATCATTCGGCACCTTGCACCGCGAGATCATCGAGCGTCTGGGGCAGGAGCAGGCGCGCGGAATGTTCACCCGCGCCGGTTATCTGTCTGGCGCGCGCGACGCCCGGCTGATTCGCGAACGCTGGCCACTGGCTGATGCAACATCGGCGTTTCGTGCCGGTACGCACTTGCACACGCTGGAAGGCATGACCAAGGTCGAGCCGTTGCACTTCAAGTTCGACGCCGAGTCCGGGTTCTACGAAGGGGAGTTTCTCTGGCACCACTCCTGCGAAGCCGACGAGCATGTTGCGGCATATGGCATCGGGCAGGATTCGGTGTGCTGGACCGAAATCGGCTACGCCATCGGTTTTGTCAGCGGCCTGTTCGGGCAGATGGTGGTCTTCCGCGAAGTGGAGTGCCGCGGCATGGGCCACGCGAACTGCCGGGTCGTTGGCAAGACCGCGGAACAATGGGGCGACGTCGAGCGCGACCTGGGCTACCTGAACGTGGTCAAACCACCTGCCCCTGAACAAACTCCTTCACTGGCAAAAGCGAACCATGACGCAAGTCCGCCCACCGGCACCGAGCAGCCGCTGATTGGTGCCAGCGCCGCATTCAACGCCGCCACCCAGGCACTGCAGCGTGTGGCAATGACCCCGGCAACGGTATTGATCAGCGGTGAATCCGGCGTCGGCAAGGAAATGTTCGCCCGCCAGTTGCACCAGCTCAGCCGCAACCGCGAAGGCCCGTTCGTGGCGCTCAACTGCGCAGCCATTCCCGATAACCTGATCGAGGCCGAGCTGTTCGGTGTCGAGCGTGGGGCATACACCGGGGCGACGCACTCAAGGCCCGGGCGTTTCGAGCGCGCCAATGGCGGCACGCTGTTTCTGGATGAAATTACCTCCCTGAGCCTGGCCGGGCAAAGCAAACTGCTGCGTGCCCTGCAGGAGCGGGAGATCGAACGCGTCGGGGGCGGCCACGGCATCAAGGTCGATGTTCGGGTGGTGGCGGCGACCAACGTCGACTTGCGCAAGGCGGTGGCCGATGGCGAGTTCCGCGAGGACCTGTTCTACCGCCTGAATGTTTACCCGATCACCCTGCCCCCATTGCGCGAACGCCGCGATGACATTCCGTTGCTGATCAACGCTTTTCTCAAAAGATTCTGTCAGGAGTACGGCAGGACGCCGGCCGGCTTGACCATGCGAGCATTGAAGACGTTGCTGCGTTATGACTTCGCCGGGAATGTGCGCGAGCTGCAGAACCTGATCGAGCGTGGGCTGATTGCCAGCGACGAGGGCCAGGCGATTGATCTGGTGCATATCTTCCGCAACGAGTCGTTACCGGAGGACTCCTACTCGTTGAACCCCGAGGGCACGTTGCGGCAGACTTCTGTTTCAGAAACCCGGCAGGCATCGACTGCCAGACTGCTGGACACTTTGGGGCAGTCAGGCCAGGCATTCTCCATCGACGACCTCGAACAGCGCCTGATCCACGAAGCGCTGGACGAGAGCGAAGGCAACCTGGCGGCTGCCTCGCGTTTACTGGGCCTGAGTCGCGCCCAGCTTGCCTATCGCCTGAAAAAACAGCAGCCAGGGGGCGCCTAGATCGGCAAGGTGCTCACCACACGCAGGGCAAGCCCTTCGTAGGCATCCAGCGTGATGGTGAACTCGCCCTGATCGGTCAGATCGCCCTCGACCCGCTCGTTGATGATATCGACCACCGGACCCGGCGCGATGCCAGGCAGGTGCAGCGTTTCGACAATAGTCTCTGAGCTGAAGTTGAGCGCGGTGATCTGCGTGCCCTTGCCGGCAGGCAACTCGTGCACCATGACCAACAGCCCTGGATGCTCGACATCGGGAATCAGAATCTGGCGGCTTGCTGCAATGTCGTAGGCGCGGCGCACAGCAAGAATTTTCTTGAGCTGCGAGGCAAACGAGTCAGGTCGCTGGAGCTGACTGACCAGGCTGCCATACAGCGTCTTCGGACGCGGCATGTCACCAGCAGAAAATTCAGCTTCCGGGTCCAGATCG
Organism: Pseudomonas meliae; assembly: GCF_001400515.1. Lineage (NCBI taxonomy): Bacteria > Pseudomonadati > Pseudomonadota > Gammaproteobacteria > Pseudomonadales > Pseudomonadaceae > Pseudomonas > Pseudomonas meliae. The sequence continues at coordinate 6,140 of NZ_LJQT01000242.1, forward strand.
ACCAGATCGTATGCACCCCGATGAATCCAGCGCGTGTCACCGTCCTGCATCAGGTGGTCGACCTGCTCTGCCGGTAACGTCAAGGCGCCGACCAGGTCCCAGCCCGACAAGGCAAACACGCCAGGCTGCATGGCGTTGTACATCACCAGCAGCAGGTGGATGTGCTGGATCTGCTGAATGTCTGCATCGCTGATCGTGCTCAGGTCGCGAATGCCCAGCGCGGCGGTGATGATGCTGGCCGTTGTGCAGGAGACACCATTGGTGACGAACTTGAGGTTATACGGCGCGTGTTCACCGGACAACTTCTCGTACATCTCTTCACGGATGTGCTCGCGCAGGATATTACCCGGGAACGTCTGCCCCTGGTAATGGAAGGTGTCATGGGCGTGCAGCGTCCAGAAATGCACCAGCTCCAGAGTCAGCTCATCGTGATTCTGCAAGGCATGGATCAGCGATGCCGGATCAATGCCGTACGCATGCACCTGACGCAGCATCAAGCGCAGGAACTCGGTGGTGCCGGTCAACAGCGCATGCTGATAGGCCGGTCGCGTGATGAAGTCGTAGGACAGGTCAGCGCCGCCCTGCCCCATGGACGCGATGTCATCGATGGTCAGGTTGAGTTCCTGGAAGCTGAAACCGCCTGCCTTGCGGATCGCACCGGCCAGTAGCTGGTTGCCGGTGATCGACAGCGGATGGCTTTCCGACCAGGCAGTGCCTTCGGCGCGACGCTCCACGCCAAGGAAGCCGTTGGCGTCCAGACGCAGTACCCGCGCGCCCATCACATCAATGGCATGCAGCGCGTCACCGATGATCATCTGCTGCGCGGCAAAACTTGGGTCCAGCCAGTTCAATGAAGGCTGACCGTCCTTGAAATAATGCAGATAGACCCAGCGGCGAGCCTTGCCATCGACGCCATGCACCACGTCGGTGGCGCTCCAGTCGGTTTCCTTGACGCCAGGCTCGAAGAAAATCACCCGTTGCAACTGACCGACGATGTAATGCTTGTCGCGTAACTGATCGACCACATCGGGCATCAGGTTGACGGCGTCGCGACCGGTCGGCACTTCAGGTAACAGCGGCCAGTCTTCCTCACGGATCTCGACCATGTGGAACAGGCCTGGGTAATCCTCGTACGCCAGCTCGGCAAGACGGAAGTCTGCGCCCTTGCCGGTGTGCGACGGGATGATGTCATCGATGATCACCGCGTTGTGCGCTGCAGCGATGCGCGACAGGCTCAACAGTTGTGCTTCGGTGCCAAGATCAGGGTCGATGCCGAAACTGATGCGGTCGAAGTTGCCATCGATACTCGGAGTCCGCTCGCGGCCTTTCAGCCCGCCGGACAGCTTCAGCGGGCCGTTGTGAATGCCCTGAATGCCGATCTCCGACAGCGCGTGCCACAGGGTTTCATCACCCAGCGCTTCCAGCACCGACCCACCTTCGCGAGTGACGATAGAAGCCGGATAGGCGGTGAACCAGACTGACGCAATAGCGGATGCATCTCTGGGACGTGCAAGGGCGAAAGGACGCTGCCAGAGCCTGCCCTGCCCCGAATAGGTCTTGGCGCGCTGTCTTGCGGCATTAAGCATCGATTGCTCGACCAGCCAGTCCACGTACTGCTTGTCCGGTATCGTCATAGCGTCCAGTCTTCCTCTCGAATCGGCGACCTGAGACGCTCCGCAGGCGGAGCGTCCTGAATGTATTGCTTACGGATATGAGCCCACAGGGCCAGATTCGTTGCATTCATGTCGCGGTCTAACGTTCACCGACCGTGCTATGACGAGGTTTTGCGGCATCAATAAGGTTGAGGGATGGCAACCGAAGGCTTTTTCAGTGCCTGAATCACCGCATTGGCGGCATTGGAAAGCAGCGAGGCCGGCCGCGCCACGACACTGATGTGCCGCATCACCGTCAGTGGCAGCGGGATCGACTCCAGTTCACGGAAGCGCCCGTTCAGCAGCGCTCTGGGCAGTATCGAGATGCAATGGCGCTTGGCGACCAGATCCAGAAGTGTGTCCAGACAGGTCAGTTCGCCGCGTTGACTGAGCCGCACCTGCGCCGATGCCAGTTGCTGGTGCAGGCGCTCGACCCCGGGATGCCGCCAGGCCACATAACGTGACACCTGAGAAAGCTCGGCGAAACTCTGCGGCGTTGCCTGTTTGCTGCGCGCAGCCACCAGCACGTAATGATCCGACCAGCAATGATGCTCGAGATAATGCTCGTTCAACACAGTGCCGGGCAGGATGAGGATATCGGCCACCTCCTTTATCAACGCGTCCAGCGAGGGGTGCTGTTCGCTGCGGTGCAGCACGTTCAAGTGAATATCTGGGTAGTGATGGGCGAGAAAGTCCAGCGAGGTGCTCAGGCTGGTCTCGAGGATATGCGAGTGGTAATGAATGGTTACGCTGCCGCTGACCCCATTTTTTTTAGTTGTTCGAGTGTGGCCATGATGTTTCCCAGGGTCTGGTTGATGACCTTGCCTTCAGGGGTGAGGGTGCAGCCCGTACGGCTGCGAATGAACAGGCGTTTTTCAAAGAAGTCTTCGACTTCCTTGATGGCATAGCTGATGTTCGACTGGCTGCAGCCCAGAATGGCTGCGGCCTCCGAGAACGAACCGTGCTGGGCAACGGTTTGAACGACTTTGAAGAAATGGGTTTTCATGTGTCCTGCACTCTGGTTTTGCAAAGGTGGGTGCGGCCCTGCCGCTGAGCCGAAGGCTCGGGAATACAGGAAACCCCCGCTGAAACACCGAACTGGCCGAGATATCGGCCGTTCGAATAAATGTCTCAAGCGGGGGTAAAGCGAACGCTGGCTATCAGGTTGAAGGCGTGGCTATGCACATTTCGGGTGCACGGCGTCTTCAGGGGTATCCGCAGCGGAACTGAGTGGCTCAGTCGTTCTCGGTCCAGTCGAAATCCATTTGCAGCGCCGTGCGTTCGGCCAATTCACGACTGTGCAGGCGCTCTACCAGGTGAAGACTCATGTCGATACCGGCGGAGATACCTGCCGATGTCACAAATGAGCCCTCGTCGACCCAGCGCAGGGTGCTGAGCACGTCTACCGAAGGGAACATTTCCTTGAGGTCGTCAATATCTTCCCAGTGCGTGGTTACTTGCTTGCCTGCCAGCTTGCCGGTCCTGGCCAACAGAAAAGCACCGGTGCACACGGCAGCCACAACGCGCCCGGGTTCTGACTGATCGCTGATCCAGTGAATCACGTCGGGTTTTTCCAGTTCGGCAGTCACGACCCCGCCCGGGACGATCAGGCAGTCGATGGCCGGATGGTCGTTGATCGAAAAGTCCGGATCGACCTTGAGCCCGGCGCGGGCACGCACTGGTGCAGTGCTGCGCCCGATGGTGAACACATTGAACAACTGCCGGTCATCGCGGCTGTTGCGAGCATGCATGCGTGTTGCGGTGGTGAACACTTCGTAGGGGCCAGCGAAGTCGAGAACCTCGACGTCGTCATAAACGTAGATACCGATATTGAGTGGCACGAGTTGGCTCCAGGACCTGCATGGCAGACCACTTGCATCATATTAAGGTTTAAGCAGTTTCAAGCGGTGACAGGGTGCAGATTACCCAGTAGCATCACGCCAAACTACTGGCTGAAATGCCAATATCCGGTAACATCGCGCCATGAAAAATCATCTCGTTGTCGCACTCATCTACAACCAGTTGTGCACCTTCGAATTTGGCTGCACGGTCGAAGTATTTGCGCTGAAAAGACCTGAACTGGGGGTCAACTGGTACGAATTCGCGACCTTCCCGGTCGACGATGGGCCGATCACCGCCGCCGGGGGCATTACCATCGTGCCAACGCCTGGCGAAGTGCTGCTGGAGAATGCCGATACAATCATCGTGCCAGGCTGGCGCGGAGTGGAGTCCGCAGTTCCGCAGCGGCTCATCGAACAGCTCCAGGCTGCTCATGCACGCGGCGCGCGGATCTGCTCGATCTGTACAGGCGCTTTCGTTCTGGCCGCGGCCGGTTTGCTCGACGGGCACAAGGTCACCACCCACTGGAGCTACACCGACCTGCTGGCAACCATGTATCCGGGCCTGACCATTCAACCCAACGAACTGTATGTGGACCAAGGCACTATCGTGACAGCTGCGGGCTCGGCCGCAGGGCTGGACATGATGCTGCATCTGGTGCGCAACGATCACGGCTCGCGCGTTGCCAACATGGTGGCGCAGCGCATGGTCATCCCGCCTCATCGCGAAGGCGGGCAATCGCAATATGCGCCCCGGCAACTGGTGTCGGCCAGCGACGGGCCGATTTCCAACCTGATGGACTGGATCCGCAGCGATCTGCAGCGCCCTCACACCATCAAGGAAATGGCCTCAAGGGCGGCGCTCAGTACCCGCACCTTGCACCGCAGCTTTATGGAAAGTACCGGCCTTACGCCTTACGACTGGCTGCTCGGCGAGCGCATTGCCTACGCCAAGGAATTGCTGGAATCCTCGAAGCTGCGTCTCAACGAGGTGGTGGACCGCGCCGGTTTCGGCTCCGAAGAGTCTTTTCGCCGACACTTCCGCAATCTGGTGGGCATCAGCCCGAGCAGCTATCGCAAGCAGTTTGCCCGGGCGTGACCTCGGGCCTGGCGTAGACCGCATCGACAAGCGTATCGGCAAACTCACCCCACGCGCCCGCAACAGCCGTGTTGGTCAGGACGACCATGCTGAGCGCAGAAACCGGATCAACCCAGTAATGACTGCCATACAAGCCGCACCACGACCAGGTCCCGACACCCTGTTGCTGCCCCCGCACCGCAGCGGGATCGGCAAGGATCATCGGCCCCAGGCCGAACTTCCAGCCAGGCCCCCGACTGGCAATGGTTATGCTTCCAATCGCGTTATTCAGCAAGCGCTCGGTACTGACGGCGCTCAATAACGGCGCGCCCCCCAGACGCAGGCACTCAAGCAGCCGAAGATAGTCATCAGCCGTGCCCAGCATGCCTGCCCCGCCAGATTCATATGCGCCTGCGTCGCGAGCCCGAGCCGACGACAACCGCGCCTGTCCGCTGTCGAGCAACAACACATCATTGGCACCGATACGCTGCGGGCCGTTGACACTGTCCTTGTAGGCGCTGGCCAGCGTTAGTTGCTGGTCGTGCCTGAAGGAAGTCGCATCCATGCGTAAAGGCAGGGTGACCCACTTGGCAACAGCCTCTGACAACGGCATGCCGGTGGCCTGTTCAATCACTGCGCCCAGCACATCAGTGCCCAACGAGTAACCCCAGGAGCTACCCGGCTCAAACAACAGTGGCAGGCGCGCCAACCGGGTCAGGTTTTCCGGTAGATCGAACGGCACCCAATCCAGCCCGTCCGACACCCCTGCCCGCTCATAGGCATTACCGGGCGTTTGTTCGAAGCCGTAGCTCAAGCCGCAAGTGTGCGACAGCAAATGCTGCAGTGTGATGACAGGCTCACGGCCGCTGACCAGCCGTGGGCGAAAGGCTGGCAGCCAGTCCGTTACCGAGGCTTGCAGGTTCAAGGTGCCTAGTTCGCAGAGCCGCAACACCAGCACCGAGGTCAACAGCTTGGTCAGTGACGCCAGACGAAAGCGCGTACTGCGAGTGACCGGAATCTGTTGCTCGCGATCTGCCCAGCCGAGTGCGCTGGCGTAAACCAGGCGTCCCTGCCGGGCCAGCAACAGCACCCCGCCAACGATCCGACGCTGGTCGATGAAGCGTTGCCAGACCTTATCGACACGCTGCACGGCGGGCTCATTCAAGGCAATCATCGCTCACAGGCCCTTCACTGCACGGCTGAAGATCTGCGCATACGCCTCGGCCGAATGACGAATCGGATTGGTGTGCGAGCAGCCGTCGGCAAATGCCATGCGTCCGACCCGCTCGGCGTCGCGATCGTCGATACCTATTTCGCCCAGCGTATGCGCAATGCCGATCTGCTCGCGTAGCGCCAGTAACCAGTCCATTACCCCGGTAAAACCGGGCGTGGGCAACCGCAGGTAAACCGCCAGATCATCCATTTGCTTCAGCAGCACCGAGCGATTGGCCTCCAGCACGTAGGGCAGCAGAATCGCGTTCAGTAAGCCATGATGCTGGTCGTAGAGCGCCCCAAGGCTCTGAGCAATCGCGTGTACGCCGCCCAGACCGCGCTGAAACGCGGCGGCACCCAGGCTGGAGGCCACCAGCATCTGCTGCCGCGCCTCCAGGTCCTGACCATCAGCAACAACCCGAGGCAAATATTCCTTGATCATCTGCATGCCCTTGACCGACACCGCTTCGGCCATCGGGTGCCAGGCCGGTGAACACCAGGATTCCATGCAGTGAGTCAAGGCGTCCGCACCCGTCGCGGCAGTCAGGTGCGTTGGCAGGTTCAGGGTCAGCGTGGCATCCAGAATCGCGATGCGCGGCATCATGCGAATGTGCAGGATGGTGCGCTTGACCTGTGCCTGTTCATCGATAATCACCGACGCACGCCCCACTTCAGAGCCGGTGCCGGCCGTCGTCGGCAGCGCAATCACCGGCGCAATGCCGTCTGGATCGGCGCGCAGGTGGTTGTGGCCGATGTCTTCGAAATCCCACAACGGGCGGGTCTGGCCTGACATCAGCGCCACCGCTTTGGCAGCGTCCAGCGCCGAGCCGCCGCCAAACGCGATGACGCCGTCGTAGCCACCGGTTCTGTAGGCGTGCAGGCCCTCGGCGAAGTTGGTGCCGGTGGGGTTACCCTTGACTCGGTTAAACAGGCCGCAATGGCCTAATTGGCTGCGGCAATCCTCCACGGCGCTGGCGATCATATCGGTGCTGCCGAGAAAGCTGTCGGTAATCAGTAACGGCCGTTTTATGCCGGTCTTCCGGCAGGCGTCGACCAGTTCATTGACGCGTCCAGCGCCTGCACGGATTGAAGTCGGGTAGTGCCAGTCGTTGCTGTGCATGTACGTAGTCCCTTGCAGGTTATTTCAGTAAAAGAAGTTGGCGGGCAGCAAACCGATCAGCAGGCGCAGACCGAAAGCGATCATGAAAAGACCGGTGACGATATCGATGGCCTTTTTCATCCGTTGATAGCGCACCTGCACGGCAGGGATCGAAAACAACGTGGCCAGCAGCACGAACCAGGAAATTGCCAGCACCGCGATGATCGATACACCCGCAGTGCGCACCCATATCGGCATGCCCGGCGTGGTCACGGTGGTGAACACGCTGGTGTAGAACGCCAACGCCTTGGGATTGGTCAGGTTAGTCAGCAGGCCAAACCGATAGGCGCGGCTCAGGCTACCGATGCCCAGCGCACCGATGTCCCTCGGTTTGGGCTGGCTGCCAGCACTGCGCAGGCTCTTGGCGCCGAGCCATGTCAGGTAAGCGCCGCCCAGCAATTGCAACGCCGGCTGCAGCCACGGCAACTGCTGAAACACAAGCCCTAACCCGGTGGCTGCCAGCAAGGCCCAGAGAATGCTGCCCGAGGCGACCCCCAGCCCGGCACAAATGCTCTGCTGCCGTGACTGGCTGAACGAGAGCTGGGTGATTACCAGGAAGTTCGGGCCGGGACTGATGATCAGCACGATGAACGCCCCCGCCAGCGCGGTCAGTAAAGTGACTTCATACATATCAGTAATTCCTTTTTAATTAATAAGTTAAACAGCTTTATTAAACTTGAATGTGATGCTACTTGAAGTGTGCTTTCCCAGCGTCTCCAGGCATGACTCGACCGCCCTGCGCGCTTCGATCAGTGCATGGCAGGTAGGGTCAGGCGTGGGCACGTAGTGGTTGTAAAAGGTGCAGCCTTCTACGGCCGGCCCCAGAACCCAGAGCCGCTGCTGCACAGAACCATCGCGGCCAATGGCACGAGCAGACTCATCGGTTTCAATACCGTCGGCAGGCCAGGCGTGCGCAGCGCGAATCAGCCCTTGCTCGTACAAATCACTGATCAGCCCCGGGCCATTGCCCGACAGACCGCCGTGGGCGACCCGCGCGCCAATCATGCTGTCGGGGCGAAAATCGGCCCTTTGCACATCGTCCATCGGCGGCAGGATCGTCACGACGCCAGCCTCGATCAGCGCCAGCAGATCTTCCTGGCGCTCCTTTTGCGGCCCGCCGACCAGCCGGTTGCTCAACCCGGCCCATGTGCCATAAAACTCCAGCGTCGACGATTCAGTCAGGCCGTTGCGATCTGCGATCAGGCGCAACAGGTCGCGATAATCTCGCCAGACCTCCAGTGCCTGGCAGATCGGACTGCCTGCCGTGCCCAGGCGACTCAGCGCCAGGTCCCGTTTGATCCAGTCGACGAACCATTGGCCATACGCGCCTTGCGCACCCGACCAGCGTTGGGTCAACAGCCATTGCTCAGGGTCAAATTCACCCCACAGCTCGGCCAGCCGCTCAAACGCTGCCGGTGTGGCGGTTGACTCGCTCAGCAGACGCTGCACCGATGCCAACTGCGCTGGCGCATCGAGCCGGACCCTGGCCTGATAAAATACGGCGCGCATTTCATCCTTGATCAGCGGCAGCACATCGGCCCGAAAGTCGAGTTGCCCGCCCTCCTTTTGCTCGCGCAAACGGGCTATGGCGGCAGCGGTGAAGAACAGCCTCGGCAAGGGGGGCTGGCTGCAGGCATTCCATTGCGGCCGTGCATGAAACGGCAGCCCTGTGCGCGAGTACAGGAACACCTTGGGCTCGCGGCCGGACGGCAGATATCGCCAACCTGCAAAGCCTCCATCCCGCACGTAGCGCCCGCCGCGCCCTTGAGTCAGGCGGGCCAGTGTGTCCATCGCGGTCAGTCCCAGTCCCTCGATGGCCACCGTATCGCCGACCTCCAGTTGCACGCCGGTTTCAAAGGCATGCCCGCTGGTGAGGAACACGGCATCGACATCCATCTCCTGACTTCGGGTGTGCAACCTGAAGCCGGGGGCTTCCAACAGCGGCCCACAGGTCATGACCTGCTCGGCGTGATAGCGCACCTGCACATGCGCCGGGCAGCACTGCAGGAGCAGGCGATAGCTGTCCTGCAAGTAGCGCCCGAGCAATGCACGCGGCAAAAAGTCGCCAAACGCCACCGCTCTGCCCTGCCCGTCCGTGCTGACATGGCCGCGCTCGTCAAGGCGCACATCCTGGCTGAGGCACCATTGCAGAAAGGTCGGACCCGGCGGCGCAAACGTCGGGAATGCGGAAGAAAACGCGGATAACTGGCCGGCCATGGTGTTGAGCATCAGGTAATCCGCCTGCTGCGCATGGTGCAGCCCGCTGCCGGGCGGTTGCGGGTCGAACACTTCGATATTCAGCGACGGCCGACCGGCATGGCGACTCAGGCCGATCAGCTGCTCCAGAACGCTCAAACCACGCGAGCCCAGGCCGATAATCGCGACGGTATGTGTCTGCATGGCCATCACCAGCGCTTCGGCTCAAAGAAGAACGTCGGCACCGGAAACGCACTGCCTTCGGCTACTGCCTGGCGATACACGCGCTGGCCTACGGCAAGGTCCAGTACGCCGAGACCGAATGGCGAGAAGATCGAGGCTCGATCCGGGCTCAGTTCCACCTGCCCGGTCATCAGTTGCGCCAGCGTCCCGATGATGAACGATCGGTCCTGATACTGCTGCACGGCGAGATCAGGAGAAGTCTGAGCCTTGAGGCAGTGCTCAACGTCATCAAGAATGTTATTGGCCTGCGCAATGACGTCCGGGCCCAGGTCACGCAACGAAATGTTCAGCAGCAGTTGCCCTGGCCGAAGCAGTGGTTCCAGCACATAAGGTCGCGGCGCGGTGGTAGCGAACACCACCACATCAGCCTGCAAGGCGGTCGGCAAGTCGCTGGGCTGGCTGTTCAACTGATGTCGACTGGCGGCATGCCGGACCAACGCCAATGCCGAGTCGTCGTGTTGATCGAAGACGGTTATTGCGTCCATCGTCCAGCCATCGCTGACGAACATGTCGAGGATGGTTCGGGCGATGAAACCGGCACCGATGAACGCCATTCGTCCGACGTGGCGCTGATGGCGGTTCATCCAGCGCGCACCGAGCACCGCCGAGGCCGCCGTGCGCATGGCGCTGATGCGTGAGGCTTCCAGACAGGCAAACGCATAGCCGGTGAGCGGGTCATTGAGGATCAGCACAGCCGAGGCGCGTTGCAGGCCCGTCTCGATATTGCCCGGAAAACTGGATATCCATTTGATGCCACTGACTGCCTGCTCGCCGGACAGGCTGGTGGGCAAGGCAATGATCCGATTGGCCGGTGCCTCGGGAAAACGCAGAAAGTAACTGTCGGGGTTGATCGTGCGCCCGGCCTCGTGGGCCAGATAAGCTGCCTGCACATCCTCGTGCAAGCCAGCGGATCAGCCGCCAGCAGGCGCGCGACCACTTCGCCATCGACCACATGAAATGCCGCCTGCTTCAGGCGCTCGGCAGCCAGCCAGAAGGTTGAACACTGCTCATGCGCAAGCGCACCTGCACCCGAAGGCGCTGTCGCCGACTCACCGCTTTCGCGAGCAAGCTCGCTCCCACAAGGGCTTGCGCACGTGCATACAACAGATTCACACACATTCTGTGGGAGTGAGCTTGCTCGCGAAGGCGTTTTCACGCTTCCCGGAAATGTTGCAGCCTCTGGTGAGGAAAGATCCGCCAGGGTCATGTTCAGCACTTCACGGCCAAAACGCTGCTCGACCCACTGGTCATCGTAGAGGGTGTCCAGATAGCGCTCGCCCCAGTCTGGCGACAATGCCACGACCACCGAACCCGACTCGATGCGCTCGCGCCAGGCATGTACCGCGGCGATCACCGTCGCGGTGGACCCGCCAACCAGCAAGCCCTTGCTGCGCGCCAGAATGCGACACATGGCGACGGTACGGGATTCCGGGACCATCTCCAGCGCGTAAATACCATCAGCCTTGAAGATCGGCGGATGCTGGCTGGTACCCAGCCCCGGTATGAAGCGACGGCTGGCCGGAGTGCCAAAGGTCACCGAACCGACGCTGTCAACGGCAATGATTCTGGTGCTCGGGTGATGCCGCTGAAAATGCTGGACACAACCCATCAGCGTGCCGGTGGTCCCGGCACCGACGAACAGATAGTCGACATGACCGAAGTGCTGGCTGATCGAGCGTGCCGTAGTCCGGGCGTGAGCACGCGGGTTGGCCGCATTCTCGTATTGATTGAGCCAGACGTATCGCGGGTCGCTGGCGAGCTTTTCCCGGATCAGCGCAATGCGTGTTCCCAGAAACCCGCCGTTGGCGTCCGGGGCATGAACCTGAATCACCTCGGCGCCATAGCTGCGCATCATGCGGACGTTATGGCTGGAGCTGTTGGGGTCGACCACGCAGGTAAAGGGTATCGCCCGCTCAGCGCAGATCATCGCCAGCGCCACGCCAAGGTTGCCCGACGAAGATTCGATCAGAATCGTGTCAGGGCCCAGCAAACCCCGAGTCTGAAGGTCATTGATCAGGCCTACGGCGGTTTTGAGCTTGATCGAGCCGGCCGGGTTGAGTGATTCCATTTTCAGGAAAAAGTCTGCACCCAGGCCAGACACCTTGAGGAAGGTCTGATCGTGAACGATGTCGCAAAGAGAATCGTACATAAGGGTCACTTCCACTGTGCCAGCAAAGGTTCGGCTGCCGGTTCTACCGCCCGCTCAAGCGCATTGGCGATACGCTCGGCGCGTAGCGCCATCAGCGAGAACGACTGGCTGTCGCTGATTCCGTGACTGCGTTCGGAAAGACCGTTGACCCAGATATTCACGTCGCACTCGCCCTGCATGGCGACGCGGTAATCCCGATCAATCAGCAGGCCGCCATCCAGATCGGCCTTGAGCCATGGCTGCAAACCACTCAATAACGGCGGTATCAGGTACTGCTGATAACCGGTGCCGAGCACAACGGCATCGACTTCCAGCACCTGGGTGCGCTGGCTGAAGGTGTCGGTCAACTCGATCCGGTAGCCCTCGGCGCTGTGCTCGATGGCACTGATCAGGCTGTAAGCATGGGTCTGCAGACGCTTGCGTCCGGCGATGGAGTCCTCGTAGATCAGCGAAAACAGCTTCTGACTTTCATCCGGGTCGATCCCGGCGTAGTTGGTCGAACGGCTCCAGTCGAGAAAGCGCTGCCGCGCTGCGGGGCTCAGGCTATGGAAGTAATCAACGTGATCCGGGGCGAACACCCGGTTGGGGAACTGCCCCAGTTGAGTGAGCTTGAAACCGGCAGAGCGATGCACTGACTGCACTTCGATAGCAGGATCGCGGCTGACCAGTTCCAGCACCGACTCACTGGCGCTCTGCCCCGAGCCCAGCACCAGCCAGCGCTTGGGCAAGTGTTCGCCAAAGGCTTGCAGGCGGGTCAGAAACTGCGACGTGTGAAACAGAGTCGGGCCAAGCAGCGCCTCGAACGCGTGTGGAATGCGCGGTGCGCTGCCGCTGGACAGCACGACATTGCGCGTCGTGAAGCAGGTTTGCGGCGTGCAGACCCGTACTTCGTGCAAACGACCGTTGCGCAGCACAGGGTCAATCCCGGTGACCGGCGTGTTGAAGCAGGTCTGGCTATCCACTTGCCTGGAAACCCAGGCCAGATAATCCGACCATTCATGGCGACTGGCGGGACGGCCCAGCAGGCCGAAATCGAACATCCGCCCCTGTTCCTTGAGGTACATGGCGAAGGAAAAGCGGCTGCGCGGGTTGCGCGGCGTCACCAGGTCGCGAAATACGTGATGGTTGATGTCAGTCCCGGCCAGCAACAGTTCGCGGTGCCATTGGCTGTCTTGCGCAGCTTCCAGATAGCGGATGGACAGCGCGCCGAGCGGGTCATTGGCCTCCCGTGCGTCTTCAAAAGCACAGGCCAGCGCGATGCCGGCTGGACCAAAGCCGATACAGACGGCGTCCGAGTGCAACGTGTGTGGTGTCGAGTTACCCATGAAATTCCTGTCCTTAGAGTTGGCGTGAAGCGGTGTTCTTGGTTTTTCTTGCGGCTATCGGGTGACGGGGGTCAGTCCTTTGGGGCCCGGGGTCCAGACGCAGGTCATCGCGCCTCGCAGCTCGCCCCGATCAAAGCTGACTGCGCCCAGCGGTGTGTTGAAGGTGGTGTGCTGCAACGCGTTCAGCAGTTGCCCGGCGTAAAGACGGTCGTTGGCCAGTTCGGCCAGCACGTAAAGCATCAGCAGGCTTTCGCGAAAGTAGGTGTGTGGCTCGGCAGCGAAAAACGTTTTGTGCAGCGCGCTGGCATGGCAGCCGTTTCCTGGGTGGTCAGGAGTCCCGAAACCGATGACGAACGTCTTGCCACGCTGGTCCTCTGCGCAGCCCAGATACGGCGAGGCAGCGTCGTCAGTCAGCACCAGCGGGCGGTTACTCCCGGCCTGTCGTCGCGCCTGCCAGTGTTCACGACTGGGCTTGAGGCGGCCGGCAAATACCTCGACATCGGCGTGCTCAGGCTCTTCGACGCGCAGCAATCCGGCGCGTACCAGCGCTTCGCAGATAGCAACGCACAAGGCCTGACCGTGAGCGCTGTCATCAGACTGGACATGCACGCGGTGCCATTGACGGCTCGCCAGCCAGTTCACCAGGTCCCCCGCCAGTTGCCGGTCCGAAGGGCAAAAGCGAAAGACGTTGGGATGCGCAAGCGTCAGGCAATCTATCGTTGCTGCCGGTGTCAGCAGCGCGATACCGGCTTGCCGATACAGCGCGGCGGCGCTGACGGCTGCGTCCGAAGAGAAATGGCCGATGACCAGATCGGCTTTCCAGTCGACCATTTGCCGCGCCACTTCGGCCCCGCGAACGGCGTTGGCTCCGTCGTCGAGAAAGTGCCATTGCACCCGCGCAAGCCCCGGTACGCAATTGCGCGCCACGGCCAGCGCCCTCATGAAGGTCCGCGCGTGCGGCGTGTCGTGGGGGTCGAACAGTGCGCTGACCCCGACCCGCAGACCCGGCACAGGTGACGCGAGCGGTGTCATGGCTGTATCCCCGCCAGACTGGCAGCGGGCATGTGTCGGCGTGGCGACAATGCCGACCAGCCGAGGCTCGGCCGGTCCTTTCCTGCCAGATGACTGCGCAGTTGCTCGAAAGCGATACCGGCAACACCAGGAGCAAACTTGAACCCCAGTCCCGACATGCCTGCGGCCAGATAAACCGGGCTGTACTCGGCGCAGAAACCCAGCAGCGGACGACCGTCGGCGCTGTAACTGTCGAAACCCGGCAGCACATCCAGCACACGTGGGTGGGTTGCCGAACCGCACAGCCGGGCAATGCGCTTGCAGGCGTCTTCGGCATGCCGCGCATCAGGCTGTGCCAGATGCTCTGGCCAGAGGCTGTTATCGCGACTGCCGCAGCCGGTCTGCACGATATGGCGGGTCAGCGGTATAGCGTAGCTCTGAGTAACCGCATCGATCACCGGCATTGACCAATCGCTGTCAGTCAGTACCCGGGCAAAGGGAATAGAACGGGCTTCCAGTCCCGCCTGCGGCACCAGATGCTGACTCCAGGCACCCGCAGCCACCACTACGGCCCGACAACGCAATGTAGCGTCCCCTATGTCGATATGTACGAGGTCCGCAGCACGACAGTCGATGGCTTTGATCTCGCGATGCTCCAGCAGCAAGCCTTGCTGACGAACCACGTGGCACAGCGCAGCGACAGCCTGACGTACATTGCCGACGCAGGCACGAGGTTCGAACAGGTTGACCCGCTCAACTGCCGGGCAGTGCGGATAGCGACCGCCATCGAGTTCATGGCCCGCCAGCAGACGCATCGGGTAGCGCTCGCTGCCGTGCTGCTCGATAGCCCGGTACAGATTATCCAGCTGGTCCATGGCGGTCCGGTAGATCACCCCGGTACGTCGCAGCGCGCTTGCGTAAGTGGTCGCGAAAATGCCGTCGTCCATCAGGCTGATGGACCACGCCGCAAGCTCCATCAGCATTGGATCGCTGTCGTACAGGCGAACCAGTCCGCCGGAATAACCGCTCGCCCCCAGACTGCCGGCTGCGCCCTTGTCGATCAGAGCGACCGACACACCTGCGCTGCACAGCTTCGCCGCGATACTGGCGCCGGTAATCCCGGCGCCGATGACCGCTATCTCGTAATCGATGAACATGTGGTGCATCCGTTCAGATGGAGTATTCAGCGGCCGAGCCGTTCATGAGCGTGGCGTTGACCCGGGCTTCGGGCAGTCCGAATGCGGTCATGATCTGCGCTGACATTTCCGGAATCAGCGCCTTGCCAGCCACTGCGATGAACGCCGCCAGATGGCTGACGGGCCGACCTTCGGCCAGACGTGCGCGAGCAATGGCGATGACGTCGAGCAGCACCTGAGCCATGCCCTTCATAGAGAACTGCGCAGGCTCTGCAGCCCTGCTCCATTGCAGGCGTAACGCTTCCAACAGCCCGGCATCGGCCCCACAGATACCGCTCCACCAGTTGTCATCTCGATGCTTTCCAGCGTCCAGCAACGCGGGAAAAAATTCGTCGAATATCTGCTCCCGCCATGCGCGGAAATGCGTCAGACGAAAATCGCCTTCGCTTTGCTCGGGTGCGATGCTTGCCAGATACAGGCGCGCACTGTCGGCACAGGCTTCACGGGCCAGATCGCCGACCCAGATCGCATGATTGCGGCTGGTCGACAGGTTCAGGCCGTCCAGTTTCAGAAACTGATTGGGCATGAAGCGCTGGCGAACTTTGATATCGCGCAGCGCCGACAGCTGCGCCGGGTAGACGATGGCGTGGCTGAACACGCAGTCAAAACCGAGAAAATGCACCAGCGTGCCCTGTCCCGACTGCCAGTACTGACGGAACAGCTCCGGACGCCCGACACTGTCGGCATATTCACGAAATGCCGCCATATAGCCCGCCAGCCCCATGAACCAGGTGTGGACCCGGCACGAGCCGTCGGCCTGCAGGTCAAGCCCGCCGTCGCCCGGACGGGTTACGCCCCAGTCATGCAAGTGCTCCAGCGTATCGCGCAACCAGTTGTCGAGCGGCTTGCGCCATTGCTGGCCCAACAGACGATCACGCAAGTGCGGCTTGAAATCAGCCAGCTTCAGAAATGCACGATGGGCCTTTTTCCATTGCGACGGCTGCCTGCACAATTTGCAGTGCAGACCGGTCATCAACTCGGCGTCAGGGGCCTGAGCGCAGTTCTCGCACTGGCTGGCATCAGACTCGGCCCCACAGTAATTGCAGTTGCCTCGGGCAAATGCCTCGTAGCCCCACACATCGCAATCGGGGCAGTACGGCTCGCTGGAATCGCGAAATTCGATCGAGCCCGCTTCACGCAACGCGTTGAACACCTCGCCAACCACCTCGGCAAACCATGGGTTGTTGTGCGGACGCATCCAGTTGTCGGGTTTGATGTTGATCGCCGCCAGCGACGCTTCGATGCGGTCGGAATTACGCCCGGCCAGCTCGACCGGATCAACGCCCTGCTCCAGTCCTTTACGCAGCATGTAGGACTGGTAATCGTCGGAATAGGACACCAGCACACAGTCGTGACCGCGCTGGCGCTGGACCCGGGTGAACACGTCAGCGGCCAGAAACGGGCCGGCGATATGACCTATGTGCAAATCGCCATTCGGGGTGGGCGGCGTGATGGTCACGATGTACTTACTCATCGAGGCACCCCGTGGTTTCGCTGTGCTGAGCCACGAAAGCATTCACGTAGTTCATGTCCCACCACACCACATAGAAGTGGAAGTCCTCGGCGGAATCATTGATGACGTAATGATTGGTGTGTTTCGGAATCGCGGCGATATCGCCCACGGCGAAATCCATCTGTTTTTCGCCGACCACCAGACGGGCGCTGCCCTTGATGGCAATGAAGATTTCCTGATCGATCTGGGTATGCGCTTCGCTGCTGGTGCCCGGACGGACCACGCACCAGCCGCCAGCGAACGGCATCGGGTAGCCTTCCCAAGGCAACAGACGACTGCCATCGAGCCCGTACTCGTGTACCAATGAGTTGAAGCGGGTTTTACGGTGTATATCGAACTTTTCCATGCTCAGTCCCGTACGTTTCAAGTCCGGTAAAGCATGAAATTGTTGCCAATTGTTGGCTATCCAATTGCCGGATAGCTCGGAGGTGAGAAATCGATTTTGCAGATGGCTGGCCACGCAAACACGTGCGGGTCATATGTTTTTTGGCAATGACGGGTATCAATAACGCTGATAATTGAATCAGGGGCGGCGGTGTTACCGTTGTCAGCGATGAACGAACATATCTCCCGGCCTCGCGAATCCGCGTCGCGAGGCCAGTGAATCTCTGCTCTGCTTCATCACTCCTTTGGTTAGATCTTTTAAGCCACCCCGCTTGTGCGAGGTGGCTTTCTTTTGCCTAAAGATCAAACCCGTCCACCACATTGCGGCGCTCGTTCTCGCTGCGCATGTCGTAGCTCGCGGTGGTCGAAATATGCGTGTGGTGCGCAAGTTTCTGGGCAATCGACAGATAGAACTCTTCGATCACCCTGGTTATGAACGACCGCCGAAAATCGTGGGGCATGATGTTCACCCCCACCTGCCGCCCGCGTTGCTTGGCGATGAAGTAAATAGCGTGTTTGGTGATTCTGTCGCGAGTGATATGGCTGCCGCGGCGAATCCGGTTGAACAGGAAAGGGTCATCGCCCTGCCCCGGCTGCAGGCACGAGCGGCGCAGTTCCAGCCAGTCGTTCAGCGCCTTGAACGCCCACTCGGGGGCATATTTGATCAACTGCTTGTTGCCTTTGCCCAGCACCCGCAGGCTGCGTTCGGCGAAATCGATCTGTGACAGGTCCAGGTTGACCGACTCCGACTTGCGCATTCCCGAACCGTACAGAATCGCAATGATCGCGGCATCGCGACGCCCTTGCGGCCTGGGGTCCGCAGCACAGGCTTGCATCAGTTCACGAATCAACGTGCGGCGGATATTACGGCCCTTGGCCAGACGCGTACCGCTGACCGGTATGATCGAGCGAATCTTCAATAATTGCTCGTGGCTGATCAGGTCGTGCCGCCAGGCCTCGTTCATCACACCGCGAATAGCGTTCACATACAGCGAAGTGGTGTTGGGCGCGTAGTCGTCTTCACGCAGCGTCGCGACCAGTGCGGTCACGTGGCCAGGCTGCAGGGTGTGCCAAGGAATGTCATGAATATCGACGTCAGCCATGCCCAGACGATCTGCCGCGTCCTGCAAAACGTAAGTCATGGTCAGGCGGCTTGAGGGTGCCAGGCGGTCGAGATAGAGGCGCAGCGGCTTGTTGACGTCGGCAGCGAAGGCTGGCTGACAATGCGTGCGTCCTGATCGGTACAAGGGTCTTGCGGCATGTGGAACGACGCCTTTTCTGGTGCAAGCGCGCGAACAGCTGCGGCGCTCTTCATTCATATTCAGGCAGCCGACTTTAGCACGAGGGCCCTGGTGCGACACCTCTGGCGCGGCTCGTTCAGCTCAGCAGCTTCAGCCCAGCCGGCAATCATCGGTAACACCCTGCAGCTTGAACGACGCGCTGTCTGAGATAGCCTTGGCCGACTTTTCCGGCCCTCAAGGCAAGCACGTATCTTGATTCCGCCCCTCGTTAGCAAAGCACATGGCCGTCGCGACGCGGCTGCGCATTTCTGGTTGCTGGCCCATCAGGTCAGTCAGCGCAGCGAGGCCGAACGCCTGGCGAACATTCAGGCAGGCCTTGCGCATGGCTGGATCCGCGCGGTACGCGACGCGCTGGCCCTTGGCCCGCGGCAAATGGAGGCGCTGTTCAATGCATCAATTTCAACGCTGGAACGTCGCCAGCGCCAGAAACAGCCATTGGACCCCGTGGCTTCGGAGCGTCTGGACCGCCTCGCAATGATCGCCAGTCACATCCTTCGCGTGCTTGAAACACCTGAGCGCGCCGGTCGCTGGCTGGTGACACCCAACGCAGCACTTGGCGGTTGCATCCCGTTGCAATTATGCGAAACCGGGCTCGGCACCGCCCGGATGCATCGCGCACTTGAACATGCGCAATCAGGTGACAAGGGCGAACCCAGCGTTTTTTGACCGACTCAGCGCCCGGTGTCCACCACAACCCGGCCACGGATCTGACCCGCGATCAATTGCGGCGCGATGTCGATCACTTCACTCAAGCCAACTTCACGACTGATCAGCGGCAGCAGCGCCAGGTCCAGGTCGAAAACGTAGGTCGCTCGCCAGCCTGGACCAGGCTTCCAGCCGGTCAGCCCGCGGGCGAGTAACGCTGTCGATACCGGCCAGGGTGACGCCGCGCAGAATGAACGGTGCAACCGAGCCCGGAAACTCCATACCCTGCGCCAGACCGCAGGCCGCGACTACGCCGCGATAACGAATACCGGCGCACACATTGGCCAGCGTATGACTACCGACAGAGTCGATTGCCGCCGCCCATTGCTCCTTGACCAAAGGTCGCCCCGGCTGCGACAGGGTCGCCCGGTCGACGACCTGCGCTGCGCCGAGTTGATGCAAATATTCGCTTTGCGAAACACGCCCGGTGGAGGCAATCACCCGATAGCCAAGCCTGGCAAGAATAGCGATGGCGAAACTGCCGACTCCCCCATTGGCACCGGTCACCAGCACATCGCCGTGGTCGGGTGTCAAACCGTGCTTCTCAAGGGCCAGCACGCTGAGCATTGCGGTATAGCCCGCCGTGCCAATGGCCATCGCCTGCGCGGGCGTGAAAGCATCCGGCAATGGAATGAGCCATTCGCTCTTGAGCCGCGCCTTCTGTGCCAGACCGCCCCAGTGCCCTTCGCCAACACCCCAGCCATTGAGCAGAACCTTGTCGCCCACCTTGTACTCAGGCGTATCGCTGGCTTGCACCGCACCCGCCAGATCAATACCCGGCACCATTGGAAAGCTGCGCACAATAGGGCTTTGGCCGGTGATTGCCAGCGCATCCTTATAGTTCAGCGTGCTGTGCGACACGTTTATCGTCACGTCACCTGCAGGCAACTGTGCTTCGTCGATATCGGTCAGATTGACGCGATAACCTGCATCGTCCTTGTCGATAAAAATGCCCTTGAACATGTGCGCCTCCAATTTAGACTGATCGTCTTTAAATAGCCCTGAAGAAAAAGTCATTGCGGCAAACCACGAAGATAACCGGCAATGAACGTGTTCAGCGGTGTGTCGCTTTTGACCAGTCGGGCGCGGAGCACCGCCCCTTCCCAGCCGATCCAGAAAAACGCGGCCAATTCATCGCAATCGGCACTTCTAGCCAACTCACCATGCGCCTGCGCGGCCCTGAGGCAGCAGGCCAGCTTTGACTGCCAGTCCAGCAGCGTCTGCTCCAGTACGGCACGAAACCCCTCCGGCAACAGACCGACTTCCTGGCCCAGATTGCCGACCATGCAACCGCGTCGATAATCATGCCGCGCCATGCCGCTCTTGGCGCTTTGGACAAAGCCCACCAGTCGCTCCAGTGGCGAAAGCGCTTCGTCCAGCAGCCAGTGGTCCAACCGCTGTGCAAAATAGCGAGCGTATTCATCCAGTACCGCCCGGCCGAAGGCTTCCTTGCTGGTGAAGTAGTGATAGAACGAGCCTTTGGGAATGCCGATTTCCTTGAGGATGTAATCCAGCCCGGTGGACGAGAAGCTTTGCTCGGTGAGCACTTCCAGACCGCGGCGCAACAGTGCCTCGCGGGTTTCGAGGTTGTCGCGGTCCACTTTCGGTGGCCGCCCGGGGCGTCTGGTTTTTACAGGTATTTGTGTCATGCAGTAATATTAGACCGATCGTTTTTTATGTCAACCTCGCCGCGCGGTCTATGTGTTGCGCCGGAAATGTCGTTTGCCATTCACGCTATTCTCGCGCTCAATGCCCTGTGCATGACTGCCCGAATACAAGCCGGAGAAACACATGAGCCAATGGCCGGACACCCGCATTATTGACCTGTTAACTATAGAGCTGCCGGTGCTGCAAGCGCCTATGGCCGGAGCCACCGGATCACAAATGGCCATTGCTGTCGCGAAGGCTGGCGGGCTGGCATCGCTGCCCTGCGCAATGCTGACCCCTGAGCAAATCGAACAGGAAGTCACCACCTTTCGGCAACACACCGGCAATCTGCCCCTGAACCTGAACTTCTTCTGCCATCAGGCTCCGACCTACGATGCCGAACGCGCCGAGCATTGGAAACAGGCACTTAAAACCTATTACGAAGAGTTGGGGGCCGATTTCGATGCACCGACGCCCGTCTCCAACCGTGCCCCTTTCGACAGCGCCACCTGTGCTCTGGTCGAGCGCCTGAAGCCGGAGGTGGTGAGCTTCCACTTCGGCCTTCCCGAGCGAGCGCTACTGGAACGGGTCAGAGCCACCGGGGCAAAGATCATTTCATCGGCGACCACGGTCGAGGAAGCCGTCTGGCTGGAGCAGCATGGCTGCGGTGCGGTAATCGCCATGGGCTACGAAGCCGGTGGTCATCGGGGCCTGTTCCTCAGCGATCAACTGCACACTCAGGTCGACACTCTGGCGCTGGTGCCGCAAATAGTGGACGCCGTGCGCATTCCGGTCATCGCTGCGGGTGGTATAGCAGATGGTCGCGGGGTTGCGGCGGCGTTTGTTCTGGGTGCCTCGGCGGTACAGGTAGGTACGGCGTATCTGTTCTGCCCTGAAGCCAGCGTCAGTGCACTGCATCGCCAGGCGCTGCACACTGCAACGGACAGCCAGACTGCGCTGACCAACCTCTTCACCGGGCGTCCGGCGCGCGGCATCGTCAACCGGATCATGCGCGAAGCTGGCCCCGTCAGCTCACTCGCCCCTGCGTTCCCTCTGGCAGGCGGTGCCTTGATGCCGTTGCGCGCACAAGCGGAAAAACAGGGCAGCAGTGACTTTACCAACCTCTGGGCAGGTCAGGCAGTTGGTATCAAACATCAGTTGGGTGCGACCGAACTGACTCGGCAACTGGCTGAAAACGCGCTGAAAATTCTCTCACCCCGGTAAAACAGTGCTTTCAGAACAACAGGCTATCGCTATATATTTAACTATATAGCGAAACGCCTTTATTTCGACGGCGTGCGTTTTCATCATCAAGGAGCTGTTCCATGCGAACGACCACGCTGCGCGCCATTCTCAAGTTCTCTGCCCTGGCCTTCGCCGTATCAGTTACAGCCAACGCGTTTGCCGACGAGGTGCAGGTCGCCGTCGCAGCCAATTTCACAGCGCCCATTCAGGCGATTGCCACTGACTTTGAGAAGGACACCGGCCACAAGCTTGTTGCCGCGTTTGGCGCTACCGGTCAGTTCTACACACAGATCAAGAATGGTGCCCCTTTCGAGGTGTTCCTGTCGGCCGACGACACCACCCCGGCAAAGCTTGAGCAGGAAGGCGACACCGTCAAGGGCTCGCGTTTCACGTATGCGGTGGGCACCCTGGCGCTGTGGTCGGCCAAGGACGGTTATGTAGACAGCAAGGGCGAAGTGCTCAAGGCCAATCAGTATCAACACTTGTCCATCGCCAACCCAAAAGCTGCCCCTTATGGTCTGGCAGCGACGCAAGTGCTGAGCAAACTGGGTCTGACCGACGCAACCAAAGCCAAGATCGTGGAGGGCCAGAGCATTACTCAGGCCTACCAGTTCGTTTCCACCGGCAATGCGGAACTTGGCTTTGTGGCCCTGTCGCAGATCTACAAGGACGGCAAACTGACCAGCGGGTCGGCCTGGATCGTGCCGGACGCCCTGCATGACCCGATCAAGCAAGACGCCGTCATCCTCAACAAGGGCAAGGACAACGCCGCTGCCAAGGCGCTGGTCGAGTACCTGAAAGGGCCGAAAGCCGCCGCCATCATCAAGTCCTTCGGATACCAGCTATAAATGCCACTGGGAAGTGCCGACATCGCGGCGATCTGGCTGACACTGAAGCTGGCGTCATTGACCACCGTCATCCTGTTGATCATCGGCACGCCCATCGCGCTGTGGCTGGCGCGCACTGATTCATGGCTCAAGGGGCCGATTGGCGCGGTCGTCGCCCTGCCCCTGGTTTTGCCGCCGACAGTCATCGGCTTTTATCTGCTGCTGTTGCTTGGCCCCAACGGAGCTGTGGGCCAGCTCACCCAGAGCCTGGGACTGGGCACGCTGACTTTCAGCTTTGCCGGACTGGTGATCGGCTCGGTCCTGTACTCGATGCCTTTCGTCGTCCAGCCGCTACAGAACGCGTTTGCAGCCATTGGCACCCGTCCGCTGGAGGTGGCAGCCACGTTGAGAGCGGGCCCATGGGACACGTTTTTCCACGTGATTCTGCCGCTGGCAAAGCCTGGCTTTATCACTGGGGCGATTCTGGGATTCGCGCACACGGTCGGCGAGTTCGGCGTGGTGCTGATGATTGGCGGCAACATCCCCGAGAAAACCCGTGTGGTGTCAGTGCAGATTTTCGATCACGTCGAGTCCATGGAGTACCTGCAAGCACACTGGCTGGCCGGAGCGATGCTGGTGTTCTCCTTTCTGGTGCTGTTGGCGCTGTATTCCAGCGGTAAATCCAAAGCAGGATGGAGCTGAGTCATGGCCTCACCGATAGAAGTCCGTCTGCACATGACCTACCCGAATTTCACCGTGCGTACCGACCTGACCCTGCCGGGGTCGGGCATCACAGCACTGTTCGGGCCTTCGGGCTCGGGCAAGACCACCTGCCTGCGCTGCATTGCCGGGCTGGAAAAAGCTGGCCAGGGCTTCATTCGTGTTCATGATGAAGTCTGGCAAGACACTGAAAAAGGCGTTTTCCTCGCTCCGCACAAACGGGCGATCGGCTATGTATTTCAGGAAGCCAGCCTGTTCCCGCACCTGTCCGTGCGGGCCAATCTTGAATTCGGCATGAAACGCATCCCGCGTCAGCAGCGCAACATTCAATTGCCGCAGGCCACTGAACTGCTCGGCATCGACCATCTGCTGGAGCGCAGTCCTGACAAGCTGTCCGGTGGGGAGCGTCAGCGCGTGGGCATTGCACGCGCACTGTTGACCAGCCCGCGCCTGATGCTGCTCGATGAACCTCTGGCAGCGCTGGACGCCAGGCGCAAAAGTGAAATCCTGCCGTACCTCGAACGCCTGCATGGGGAGCTGGACATCCCCATGCTGTATGTCAGCCACGCTCAGGATGAGGTTGCACGCCTGGCAGATCATCTGGTGCTGCTTGAAGCCGGCAACGTATTGGCCAGCGGCCCGATTCGCGAAACACTGGCGCGGCTGGACCTGCCACTGGCCATGGGCGGCGATGCGGGCGTGGTCATTGAAGGCACGGTCAGCGCCTATGATCGTCATTACCAGTTACTGAGCGTGACGCTGCCCGACAGCACATTGTGCATGCGCGTCGCACACGCCGAAATGCAGATCGGCACCCTTCTGCGCGTCAAGGTTCAGGCCCGGGATGTCAGCCTGAACCTGCAACCCGACGATCAAAGCAGCATTCTCAACCGCTTGCCGGTCACGGTGATGGAGGAAGCGCTGGCTGACAACTCGGCACATGTGCTGGTGAAACTGGACGCCGGGGGCACGCCTTTGCTCGCGCGCATCACGCGCTACTCCAGTGACCAGTTGAACCTGCACAGAGGCCAGTCGCTCTGGGCGCAGATCAAGGCGGTTGCCGTACTGGCCTGATGCTCTGAAAAACCGGTCAGTCAGCAAATAAACGGCACCACGGTAAAAGACCGAGGTCAGTGTTTTTAACTGCCTTTGGAAATTAGCCATGCCTGACTCGACTGCCATCAGCCAGCCCGCCAGTGACCTGCATTATGTAGACGACACTCAGCCGGGCCTTACGCGCAAGGTACTGCGCGGCAAATTCGCCTACTTCAACATTGAGGGTAAACGCATCAAGGACGAGTCGGAGATCAAGCGCATCAACGCGCTGGCAGTCCCGCCCGCCTACACCGATGTGTGGATCTGTGCCGACCCGATGGGCCACCTGCAGGCTACCGGACGTGACGCACGCGGCCGCAAACAATACCGCTACCACCCGCGCTGGCGCGAGATACGCGATCAGGACAAATACTCGCGCCTGATAGAGTTCGGTCATGCGCTGCCCAAGGTTCGCAAGCAGATAGAAGCACAACTCGCGCAGCCGGGCATGGGCCGGGAAAAGGTCATGGCGACGGTCATTTCATTGCTGGATGTGAACCGCCCCGGGTTT
>NZ_LJQT01000353.1:0-7751 GCF_001400515.1 Pseudomonas meliae
GTCTACACCCTCTTAGGGTCTTCCAGGAAACGCAGTTTCCACTTGGCGAACATCCAGTGCGGTACCCAGCCGGTGACGACGATGGCTTTCTGCGCTTTCTCCGCACGAGTCAGTTCGGCAATCATGCCTGCGCCGGAACTCGCCTGCAGTTTGTAACCGTCCAGACCGTAATCCTTGATGGCCTGATCTGTCTTGAGCATGCCCCCTGAACCGGCATCGATCCCGGTGATCTTCTTGTTGAAGGAAGCATCGGTCTTGAGGTCTTCGATGGTTTTGGCTTTCACGTATTCAGGCACGATCAGGCCGATTTTGGCGTCCTTGAAGTTGGGCCCGTAGTTGACGACCTGATCCTTGTACTTGGTGTAGTACTCGCCGTGAGTGCCCGGAAGCCAGGCAGACAACATCAGGTCGAGCTTGTCGGTGGCCACAGCCTGCCACATGATCCCGGCCGCGACCGATTGCAGTTTGACGTCGTAGCCAAGCTTCTGCTTGATCACTTCGGAAGCCACGAAGGTGGTGGCGACGCTGTCGGACCAGCCTTCCACATAGCCGATAGTCAGGGTCTTGGTTTCAGCAATCGCCAGCGTGGAGCTGACAGCAAGCACCAGAGCGGCACCCGCCCCCAGTATTTTTCGCATCATCATTGTCGCTTCCCCGGAAGTCTGCACCGACGGTTGTCGGGCTTCGTCAACGTTGTTTTCAAGCGCACACCCACGCTTGGCTCTCATCGTCATACACACGTTGCTTGTGATTCTGGCTGAAGGCCGTGGGAGCGAACTTGTTCGCGAAGGCTGTATCTCAGACGATGCATATTCAGAGATTGTACCGGCCCTTTCGCGAACAGGTTCGCTCCCACGCCCTGCGGGCAGAAGCTTGAAAGCATCACTTCCCGGGCTCTCCGGGGCTGATGTATAACGCTGAGCGTCCAGTTTCGGGGCACGCTGCGCTCTGATCGCCGCCACGCGCAGTGACACGCAGCAAATTGCCACCGTCATCATCAACCTGCCGGGCAAGCAGACATGCTCTGGCTACGACACTCGGGCAACGGGAAACGACAACATGCAGTCATCAGCGACAAGCGCTGCTGAAAAACGTCTCAGCCTGCTCGTTTTATAAAAGGAAACAGGATGTGTTACCGCCGACTCACATCCACCGGCCCGAACGGGTAACACGGGAACAGTTTTTCCAGCGCAGCCCACTCACCTCTTCCCGCAGAACAGCTAAATCGTTGTTTTAAAAGCACTTTGAAAAGTTGGCACAGCTTCTGCTATCTCTCTTGTACAACAAAAACAAGAAACGAAGCGGCAAACCAATAAAAACAAGACGTAACGGCTCTGACATAACAAGAACAAAACGGACAGAGGCGCAGCTAACAGATTTTTTTGGAGTGGATAAGCTTTACAGGAACCTTTCGGTGAAAGGCCTCGCGATCGGACAGAGAACAATAAAACTACCTTCAGGTAGCTCCCGAACCGGTGGGATCACGATGTTGTGCAGACAGGTGATTAAAGCGAGTCAGCGCTCAAAAAAATACGTTTGCTCTTGACCCCGAATGGGGGTCGCCCAACAACGCTGTAAAGGGACTGGCCGCCAACAACAATAACAGGCCGCCCTACAACAATAAAAAGAGCAGGTAAAACACATTGGAGGAGAGCTACGGCTCTCCTTTGTGTTTTTCGTCCCCAGGAAGCTGCAGCGTAGCGGCATGTAGCGGCAGTCAGTCCCCCGCCTGTATGGTCAAACCGAGCCAATCTACGTCGCCTGCGAAAAATAAACCGCATAACTGCATTGCAAAATCCAAAGAACGTGTATTGTTCCGTCATAATTTACACGGTTAACCGGTGGATGCGGCACTTTGGCACTACACCTTGGTCATAGCCTGCGTATCTCATCAGCACTTCTTTCCCAAGGGATTTAGTCATGCTCCGTTTTCTGCGCTTCGCTACCGTTATAGGTGGCTTGTGTTTAAGTGCGTCCGCTCTGGCAACCACCGTCGACTCTGCCACCTATGGCTACCCGCTGACTAATCCGTTTGAAGCGACCATTGCGACCACACCGCCTGATCTGCGCCCCGATCTGCCTGACGATGAAGACATCGATCAGGACGTCTACACCCTGAACCTGCATCCCGAGCGCGAGTTCACCCTGCCGGACAACTTCTGGGCGGTAAAAAAGCTGCACTATCGCCTGGCGAAGCAGGACCATGCCGCCCCGCTGATCTTCCTGATTGCCGGCACAGGCGCGCCGTATAACAGCACCATCAATGAATTCCTGAAAAAACTCTATTACGGCGCGGGCTACCACGTGGTGCAGCTGTCTTCGCCCACCAGCTATGACTTCATGAGCTCGGCCTCGCGCTTCGCCACTCCTGGCGTCTCCACCGACGACGCAGAAGACATTTATCGCGTCATGCAGGCCATTCGTGCCCAGCAGGCGCAACTGCCGGTGACCGACTATTACCTGACCGGTTACAGCCTCGGCGCACTGAATGCCGCCTTCGTCAGCAAACTGGATGAAACCCGCCGCAGCTTCAACTTCAAGAAAGTGCTGCTGCTCAACCCGCCGGTCAACCTTTACACCTCGATCAGCAACCTCGACAAACTGGTGCAGACCAACGTCAAGGGCATCAACAACACCACCACGTTCTACGAGCTGGTGCTGGCCAAGCTGACCCGTTACTTCCGGCAAAAGGGTTACATCGACCTCAACGATGCACTGCTGTTCGACTTTCAGCAGTCCAAGCAGCACCTGACCAACGAGCAGATGGCGATGCTGATCGGTACCTCGTTCCGCTTCTCGTCGGCCGACATCGCGTTCACCTCGGACCTGATCAACCGCCGCGGCCTGATCACACCACCAAAATTTCCTATCTCTGAAGGCACCAGCCTGACGCCGTTCCTCAAGCGTGCCCTGCAATGCGACTTCGATTGCTACCTGACCGAACAGGTCATTCCGATGTGGCGCGCCCGCACTGACGGCGGTAGCCTGCTGCAACTGGTCGACCAGGTCAGTCTTTACGCACTCAAGGATTACCTGCACAGCAACACCAAGATTGCCGTCATGCACAACGCTGACGATGTGATTCTGGGCTCGGGTGATCTGGGCTTCCTGCGCAAGACCTTCGGGGATCGTCTGACCGTTTATCCGTACGGCGGGCATTGCGGCAACCTTAATTACCGCGTCAACACCGACGCCATGCTGGAGTTTTTCCGTGGCTAAACGTCTTTTACTTCTTGCCGCTCTGCTCTGTGCCGGCACAGTCCAGGCCGCTGACGCGGATACCAGCAACAAGGCTCAACACCCGGCCACTGTGGCCCGTCAGACCGATGCTGACGGTTTCACCCAGCCGCTGAAGTCGCTGCAATTCAACCCGGGGCTGGATCAGCGTGAATTCGAGCGCGCCTCCATTAACGCGCTGGAAGTCTACGACCCGCTGGAATCCTGGAACCGTCGGGTGTACCACTTCAACTACCGCTTTGATGAATGGGTGTTCCTGCCGGTCGTGGACGGCTATCGCTACATCACACCCAGCTTCGTGCGCAGCGGCGTGAGCAACTTTTTCAGCAACCTGGGCGACGTCTCCAACCTGCTGAACAGCCTGCTGCAGTTCAAGGGTGAGCGTTCGCTGGACACAACCGGTCGTCTGCTGCTCAACACCACCATCGGCATCGCCGGTCTTTGGGACCCGGCGACCATGATGGGCCTGCCGCGCCAGAGCGAAGACTTCGGCCAGACGCTGGGCTTCTATGGTGTTCCTGCCGGCCCTTATCTGGTGTTGCCATTGTTCGGTCCATCGAACCTGCGTGACACGGGCGGTATGCTGTTTGACTACACGGCTGAAAACCAGATCAACTTCCTGAACGTTGCCGAAGTCAGCGACGACCATCCGGAAATCACCGTGCTGCGTGCGATTGATCGCCGGTATGTCACCAGTTTCCGTTATGGCCAGCTGAACTCGCCATTCGAGTACGAGAAAGTGCGTTACGTCTATACCGAGTCGCGCAAACTGCAGATCGCCGAGTAAGCGAAACGCAATAAAGGACGGCCAGCCGGAGTGATCCTGCTGGTCGTTTTTTTATGGGCACTTTTACCTGCCGGGCCACTCACATTCCTCGGGCACACAGGCCTCCATTTACTCGATCCATTTAACAGACAAAAAAGGAATTTCCATGCGGTCTTTCGGTTTCAAGGCAATCGTTGTGTGTGTCGCACTGGCAGCCTGCCAGAGCATGGTCAGCGTTCAGGCCGCGACCAAGCCCCAGGCCGCCGCGCCTGCTGCCGCTGCGGTACAAAAGGCTTCGCTGCTGGGTGGCAAACTGGCGTTTACCATTCCTGCGGGCTACGTGCAGGGCGAGATGCCCGAGATTGACGCGAAGGCCAAGGCTCAGGGGGTGACGGGTGCGCTCTACACCAATGCCGCTGAAAAGCGCGTGCTAATCGTTACCGAGACGCCTATGCCAATGGGCGTGCAGGCCAGCGACAACGACGGCGTAGTGCTTGATGGCCTGGTCACCGGGATACTTGCCCAGCAGAGTACCGGCTACAAAGACTTCAAAAAGCTGGGTGACAAGAAGATCGTCAAGAAGAACGGTCTGGGTGTACGGCAGCTGGATACCTCGGCGACCATGAGCGACGCCCAGGTTCTGAGCACATCGATCATTGCCGCCTCGGGTGCCCGCGCAGCCGTGCTCAACGTGGTCTCCAACGCGAAAAACCCGAAGGAACACGCAGCGCTGGTGAAGGCCGTCATAGGCGAATGATTCGAGCATCGGGTGGCTGAACCCGTGTGGCTGAACCCGTGTGGCTTAATCCACCCGCAACGCCTCTGACAGTCGCTCAACCAGCGCCTGCACCTTGGGCAATGACTCGCGGTTGCGCGGCCAGGCCAGATGCAGCGCCAAACCGTCAGTGGCCAGTTGTGGAAGGATCTCCACCAACTCGCCACGCTGCAACTGCTCCCTGATCAGCCAGGTCGCCAGCTGCGCAATGCCCCACGCCGAAGTCACCGCAGCCACCTGGGCTTCGCCGTTGCCGATAACCAGCCGCGCTTCGACAGCGCGCGCCTCCCGCTGCCCTTGATCGTCAACAAACAACCAGGGGCTGGTGCTGCCATCGCCACGACCAAACAGAATACATGCGTGACTGGCGAGGTCCTCGAACGTCGTCGGTATGCCGTGGCGCTCCAGATAAGCCGGTGCCGCACAGAAGATCACGCGCTCGGTGCCCAGGTAACGGTGCGCCACGCCCGCGGGCCAGACAGGCGGACCGCCGATGCGCACGGCCAGGTCGATACCTTCCTCAAGAATGTCGACGAAACGATCAGTGAAGGTTATCCGCGGGCGCAGCTTGTGATGCTGCCCGGTGAAGGCGAGGATCAGCGGCAGCGCGTGCAAACGACCAAAGGTCGCAGGCAGATCGATACGCAATTGTCCGGCAGGTTCTGTGCGTTGCGCCGCCAATGCGGTTTCAGCAGCCTCCAGATCGGCAAGCATGCGCGTGCACACAGCGTGATAGGCCGCCCCCTCCTCGGTCAGCGCCAGACTTCGGGTAGTGCGCTCGAACAGACGCATGCCCAGGCGGCTTTCCAGGCGTGCAACGCTTTTGCTGACTGCGGAATTACTCAGACTCAAGCGGTCAGCGGCTGCCGTAAAGCTCCCAGCATTGGCAACGGCGACAAACGTTTCGATGCCCTTGAGGCGGTCAGTGGACAGCACATGGAAGACCAATTAGTGAATTTAAGTCCACAATGTACGGAATATTTGCCAAAGATAGGAATCATTTTCTGCAATAAGCTGGCGAACTTATTTTTTATGGGTTCGTATCATGCCGTCTCTGGAAACTGCCGTCTCCGGCACCAAGAGCGAAAGCTCGACCGGTGCTGGCTTGTCCATCGCGATCCTGGCGCTGGCTGGCTTCGTAATCGTTACCACCGAATTTCTCATCATAGGACTGCTGCCTTCACTGGCCCGCGATCTGGGAATTTCCATTTCTACTGCCGGTTTGCTGGTCACGCTATTCGCCTTCACGGTGATGCTGTTTGGCCCGCCGCTGACAGCGATGCTTTCGCACCTGGACCGCAAGCGTACGTTCATCGTCATCCTGCTGATTTTCGCGGCCTCAAACGCTCTGGCTGCGGTGTCGAGCAACATCTGGGTACTGGCACTGGCGCGATTCATTCCAGCATTGGCGTTGCCGGTGTTCTGGGGCACCGCCAGTGAAACCGCAAGCCTGCTGGCCGGACCGAAGCGCGCTGGCAAGGCTGTGGCGCAGGTCTACCTCGGTATCTCTGCAGCCATGCTGTTCGGCATCCCGCTGGGCACCGTATTTGCCGATGCAGTGGGCTGGCGCGGCGCGTTCTGGGCGCTGACGCTGCTGTCTGCATTAATGGCAGTGCTGCTGGCGTTGTCGATGCCACGCATTGAACCTACCGCAAAGGTAGGCCTCGCCGAGCAGGCAAAAATCCTGCGAGATCCGCTGTTCCTCGCCAACCTGCTACTGTCCATTTTGCTGTTCACTGCCATGTTTGGCGCCTACACCTACCTGGCAGATACGCTGGAACGCATCGCAGGTATCGAGTCGGCTCAAGTAGGTTGGTGGTTAATGGGCTTTGGTGCAGTCGGCCTGATCGGCAATGCGTTGGGTGGCCGGTATGTGGACCGCAGCCCGCTGGGCTCAACCATGGTGTTTGCGCTGCTGCTGGCGCTGGGCATGACCGCAAGCGTACCTGCCGCAGGCTCGATGCCGTTACTGGCCGTGGTGCTGGTGATTTGGGGTATTGCCCACACAGCGTTGTTCCCTATCTGTCAGATCAGGGTGATGAAAGCGGCACCGCAGGCCCAGGCACTGGCAGGAACCTTGAACGTCTCGGCCGCCAACGCAGGTATAGGTCTGGGATCGATCATTGGCGGTCTGACCATTGAGCATCTGGGCCTGAATGCAGTTGGATATGTCGCAGCCGTCGTTGCATTGCTGGCCATTGCTGTCGCCTGGATGACCGGGATTCAGAAAAACAAGGCAGCCGCATAACCTGGCCCGGCTCGATTAGCCGAATGTCACCGGGCAGTACTTTTGCAAAGACGCAACTACACTGCCCGGTTATTCCAGTGTGCCGCTGCTTGTATGTTTCGTCATATTTTTGAACCTGTTTCCTGGCTGTTTTTGTCAGTTAATTGACTCCGAAACATGCAAGCCTTCCCAATGTGCAGCTAATTGACACAGCACTGCAAAATGCTCTTCCCATGACACTGTCGAACGCTCAAACTCCAGCCTTTCGGTCAAGGAGTCATGGTTTCTGACCGATTCAAGACGTTATGTCCGGTAAGGAACTATGAGCTCATATCACCGCAAGGGACTGGCATTCGCCAAGCGGATCTACGCGCCGAGATCTCTCGGTGTCAGCGTTGGCTTTATTACTGTCGCTGTGTCTTTGTATTACGTGAATGCCGCACACTGGCTTTGGACGCTGGCACTGCTCAATGCCTTGGTCTGGCCACATGTTGCTTACCAGATTGCGAAAAAGTCGCGCGAACCCTATCAGGCTGAATGGCGCAATCTGCTCTTCGATTCGCTGATGGGCGGGTTCTGGATTGGCGCGATGGGCTTCAGTGCCGTTCCCGGCGTTACGGTCATCGCGATGATGGCCATGCATAACATGGCTGCTGCCGGGCCACGCCTGATGCTGCAAGGCTTGTGCGCACAGGCATTGGGTGTACTGATCTCGCTGGCCTTGCTCAACTGAACCGCCCCGGGTT